>CAZLUT010000011.1:0-10161 GCA_964562805.1 uncultured bacterium
TACGACGGATTTCGGATCGATCAGGCTGAACGGAGTCAAATAGACCTAAGCGGACAAGCGAAACCAATAGTATAAAAAGGCTTATCTTTATAATTGATTAAAATATATAATTCTGCAAAAAGTCGGGCAATTCCACGCTTAAGGTGCCCTTCGGCACCAAAAACTTCGGAGAGACAAGCGTGTGCCTGTCCGCCTCAGGCGGAGTCGTGGGTTGCTCAACCTAAAAGTTGAGCGTCTCATAAGGAATGGTTTTTAATCTGCTTTTTGGGCAGATATGAGGCGTCTCGCCACAAGGGCGACCGTCTTGCAGGGAAGCTTATCAGATGCTCGCAATGGCGAGCATGGTTTGATAGTCATTTGTTTAGAAAAAGAATTCCAATAAAACATGAAAATATTTTTAGTATATCTTCAAATTAATGCACCGGAGCAGGAGAGCAGATACAACTACGGCGTTGGATATATATCCGCGGTACTAAGGCAACACGGGCATGATTCGAGATGCATCACTCTCAGCGATCGGGAGGAGATCTTAAATTTTTATAAAGCCGTAGAAAAAGAAAAGCCCGAAATAATCGCGTTTTCCGTATACAGCGCGCAGGTTAGTTATGTAAAAGAGATCTTAAAAAGAGTAAAAAAAATTTTTAACTGTTTTGTGGTATGTGGCGGATCGCATCCCTCTTTGTGGCCCGAGCTTATAGTAGAAATTCCCGAACTGGATGCCATTGTGAGAGGGGAGGGAGAGTTCCCTCTTCTAGAGCTAGCTGAAGCTTTTGATAGAAAAGAAGAATATTTGAATATAAAAAATTTCTGGTTTAAAGGATCAGGGGCAATAATAAAAAATGACAATAGGCCTTTTATTGAAAACCTCGATACCCTTCCATTTCCGGACAAAGACTCCTTAGACTACCAAAAAATAATTGACTTAAATAGCGGTAGGAATCGTTTTATTTTTAGCAGGGGCTGCCCATTCAATTGCACGTATTGTTCAAATCAAGCGCTTTCCAAATTGGCGGAAGGGAAGTACACAAGACAGCTGAGCCCGGCAAAAGCTATTGAAGAAATTAAAATAGATGCTAAAAAATTTAAGTTTAGATCAATAGTGATTGATGATGACAATGTTTCACTAAACAAAAAATGGTTTTATGAATTTTTCGGTGCGTATAAAAAAACTTTCAACTATCCATTCATGTGTAATGTAAGGCCCGGAACAATAGATTCTGACATGATGCAGATGTTGAAAGAATGTGGGGTGGATCGTATAAAAATAGGATTAGAACATGGTAATGAACATTTTAGAAAAACTGTTTTAAAAAGAGACATATCTAATGCGCAGATAAAGGAGACATTTAAACTTGCTGATAAGCATAAAATACCACATTCCGATTTTATTATGGTGGGTTTCCCCTACGAGACCAAGAAGCTGTTTTTAGATACAGTAAGATTATGCAGAAAGACTTCAGCTAGGGGGGGCATCTCCATTTTTGAACCATATCCAGGGACTGAGCTAGGCACAATTTGTGAAGAGAACAAATGGATGCCTTGCAAATATTTTTTAAAAAATCGCCAAGAGGCTACTATTGATTATCCAAACTTTAAAAAAGAAGATATACAGCACTGTCATGATATTTTTCCGTTCTTGATTCAAGAAAAATGGGTTCCGTTGAGCATATTAAATTTTCCCATAGGTATGGTTAAACTTTTTTACAGAGCCACTCTAAAGATTAAAAGAGCGATGTATTATATGCGGCACCCTTTAAGGTTGCCCGGAATGATTAAGAGAAAATGGCGGAAATATAGAGATAAAGGATTTGCAAAGAAGATTGTATGAATAAAATTAACCCGTCTTTACTAAAGCTTAGGTTTAAGCGGTTGAAGTAAGAGTGCCGAAAATTAATATAATCAGAAGAGCAGGGGTAGTGTTGCAAATTGCTTCGAAAAAATTATAGATCTATTTGAATATAAATTTTAGTCGTAATGTTTGATAAAATTGATTTTTAAAAAACTTATATGGGCGGCAAGTTAATATGAAGATTGTACGCAAAACAAGAGGAGTTCTTCAGAAGCGTGTTAAGCGGTTAGCTATGCTCTATACGGTTAAAAATTCAATCAAGCATTTATTTGGATTGAAAAAAAAGGAGATTAAAAACGCTAAGTCAATAGTGCTCTGTCTGGTAAAAAACGGGGAGTTTTATATCCCCTCTTTCATGCAGCACTATTTTTCTTTGGGGGTTGACCACATTGTTTTTTTAGATAACAACTCTGACGACCGTACTCTGGAGCTTTTAGCGAATACAAATAATAATAAAATTTCAGTTTACCAAACCAAAATTTCTAAACACGACACAGAAGCATTCATCAAAGACTATTTGTTTCAAAAATTTGGAAAGAAGCGCTGGTGTTTATTGGTAGATATAGACGAGCTGTTTGATTACCCAGGCAGTGACAAAATAGCATTTTCTGAATTTCTAAAGTACCTTGAGAGCAGAAGCTTTACAGCCGTTGTCGCTCAGATGCTAGACATGTTTAGCTCAACCCACCAGAAACACTCTGCGACTTTGAGTTTGGACGAGCTGAAACAAATTTATACTTACTATGACATAGCAAATGTAAAAAAACTGGATTATTTGGATATCTCGTATGATTTTTTTAACAACGCTCACAATCAAACATCGAATCCTAATATAAAATTTTATTTCGGAGGAATTCGAAAGGCTATTTTTGGAATTGATAGTTGTATTTCGAAACATCCCCTCATCTATGGTAACGGAAAAATTAAAATAACGCACCCTCATTGCGTTAGAGGGGCAAGATGCGCAGATGTCACAGGACTTTTACTTCATTATAAATTCGCCGGTGAGTGGATTGAGACCATAAAAAGGTATATTTCAGAGAGATCCGGCGCGCAGAAGGAATATGAAAAGATTTTTTCTGTCGCATGTCTCAAAAAAAGTTTCTCATTAAAAGACAAAAAATCAGTAAAACACGAAAATATGGACGCACTCATTAATGACGGGTTTATAACCCTATCTGAAGAATATTTGAAATATCTAAATAAGAACAAGGCGAAGGCAGCTTCCTCAGAATAAAGCTTAAATAAAATGATTATTAGACGAGATCATAGATTAATATTTGTCCATATTCCAAAGACCGCCGGAACAAGCATAACAGATGCTGTTAACAACCTTCCTATGAAGGGTGGTAATATTATGGACGGATTAATGCTTAGATTAAGACGGAGAATTGCAAGGCCGGTAAGAAAAGAATGGCTTAGTAAGCATTCTAAAGCAATCCAGATAAGAAAAGCAGTGGGAAGCTACGTATGGTGGAAATATTTTAAATTTGCTGTAGTTAGAAATCCTTGGGACACAATGGTTTCTTCGTATGTGGCATCAAAAAATGCTAAATACGTTACTGAGCCAAAATTTAGGGAATACCACAATGAGATTAGGAATATGAATTTTGATGCCTATATAAAGAGCAGATGGGGCAGGGGATTTATAGCAGAACATAAAACTAATATGCTGGACTATATTGCAGATGAAAACGGAAAAATTATCATTGACTATACCTGCAAATTTGAAAATCTTGAGATGGATTTAAAAGAGGTATGCAAAAGAGCAGGTATTCAAGGTATAGAATTGGCCCACAAGAATAAAAGCAAAAATCGAAAAAATTATAGAACCTATTACTCAAAAGAAACTAGAGAAATAATAGCAAAAAGATTTGCAGAGGTTATAGATCGATTTAAATATACTTTTTAGTTTAATATTGAAAAAATGCTAGTAACAAAAATAATCTTTGCATGTAACACTTTTTCCTAAAAACTACTACGTATTTTGTTACGTAAATTTCGTCACCTCAACGATGCTCAATCAACCTCAATGATGCAGCTAATCCCATAGCATAAAAAGGCTTATCTTTATAATCCATTGAAATATATAATGTTGCAAAAAGTGCCATAAGGCACGCTTAGGGTGCCCGCCAAAGCCTGTACGCCTCAGGAGTGGCGGGTGAACGTGTGGTTGGGGCAAGTTCAGCTCTTTTAACCAGAATTTGGCCGCTTTTGTACCTCAAGCGCTTTAGCCGGAAAGATTTGTTATAAAGCGCACAAATAATTAAAAAGCCCCTGTCTCCCAGGAGATTTGCAAGATGGTAGAGAGAGAATGAAAACAAGAGAAAATAAAAAAATGCGAAGAATTAAAGATTTTGTTTGGTGTATTGTTGATATCGCTTCAACTCCAATGTGTGCGTGTGTAGCTATTTTCTTAAAAAAGATTAGGGTGGACGGCACTTTTCATCCCAAGCTGCCTTTTTGTAAGCGAACTTTAATGCATCTAGGGGTTTTGCCAGTCTGTAGACACTTTTACGAACCGTTTTTCGGTAAAAAAATGCTAAGACAAAGTCTGGACGAGCCGCGGAACCTCCCTGGAATTAATTGGAACAGTAGCGAACAGGTGAATTTTTTAAACAATTTTCATTTTGCAGACGAACTAAACAATCTTGGCAAATCAAGGCCTGATAAATTGTCATTTGCTCGCCAATTCTCGTTCGGTGATTCCGAATATTGGTATAGTATGATTCGCCTTAAAAAACCCAAAAAGATTTTTGAAATTGGTAGTGGTAGGTCAGCGCAAGTGGCTCAGTTAGCAATAGAGAAAAATCAAGAAGAGGAATCAAGCTACACATGCAAACACCTCTGCATTGAACCTAATATCTACTCACGGCTTAGAAATAGTGGCGCTGACTTGATGTGTGAAAAAGTTGAGAACGTCGATTTAAAATTATTCCAAGAATTGGGCCAAAACGATATATTGTTTATTGATTCAACTCATATAATCAGGCCCCAAGGCGATGTGGTTTTTGAATATCTTGAGATTCTTCCTTCCTTGAAAAGAGGCGTTGTTGTACAGATTCACGATATTTTTTCTCCAAGAGATTATCCGAAAAAGATAGTCTTAGATGAGGTAGGTTTATTGAATGAGCAATATTTGCTCGAGGCTTTTTTGTCATGCAATCCCGAATGGAAAATCATTGGAGGACTCAATTATTTATATCACAATCACTACGAAAAATTGAAACGATGTTGCCCCTTTCTAATAAAAGATACCAACCCCTCGTCGTTTTATATTGAAAAAATTTCTTAACGCCAGGTAATTCAAAAAAAGAGGGGTGTAAGCGCAAAACACCTCTTTTTAACGAATCTTTCGAATATTTAATCTGAAAAAGTCCTTTTTCCCGATTCTTTTATCTTTATTAAGTAAAGTTACGAAACCAAAAATCTGGTAATTCGAAACTTTCTTAAAAAATAAACAAATAAAGCAGAAAAAATAAAAACAAGCACCGGGAAAAGTATTTGCCAAATTATTTCGTTTATCGGAAAGTTTTCAAACAACAGAGGGAACGCCCTGACATAAGGTATTATCAGCATATGAGAGACATAAATTCCAAGAGTTAGAGTGGCTATTTTAGGTAAAAAGGTATTTTTTCCAATGTTAGGTCTTGCCATGCATAACAAGAACACCCCCGCTGCAAATGGAACTGTCCCGGCGAGACCCATAAACCTGTAAGTAGGTTTAAAATAATACCCAAGCAAAAAATTTTCTATTTCCTGAAACGCAAAACCACCTACTAAAAATATTAACGCAAGTTGCATGGAGGGTAATTTTTTTTGTTTAGAAAACCACCAACCAACGGCAATAAAAAAAAGTGAAAAGAAAAGAGGGGAAACAATCTGAACAACAAAGAAAGGAAGGTGTATCCCTATAGGTGTGTATAAATACGCGTTTCTATCTATAAGCAGATTAAAAAGGTATAATATAGCGGCAAATGGAATAATATATTTGTCTTTTTTAATTAAAATAAAAAATATCAAAATTATTAAACCAATCATTAAACCCATCAAAAACCACAACGGCCACATGGTTCCTTGCCAAAAAAAATCAATTGGTTGAGTTTGTAATTTATTTAATGCCGCTAATGGTGCGGATTTTAACAAGGTAATAAAATCATAATTCAACCCACTCGCTATAATAGTTTTTAAAGGTATATTGCTTGGAATCAAACCATAAATAACCGACCAAGAAAAAAATATTATAAACAATCTTTTAAGGTAGGTTAAAAGCAATTTATGAACAAGCTTGTTTTTATTGATTTGCTTCGCAAAAAAATAACCAGCAACTATAAAGAAGAAAGGAACTGCAAAACGAGAAAGATTCTTGATGCCGTAATAAAGAAGTTTGTAATAGGGGCTAGTATCAATAAAAGAAAAAAAAAGGTTTGCGTGAATGCAGATTACAAAAAAAATTGCAATTACACGAAATGTTTCAATGCTTGCGATTCTTGATTTTGACATTACCCAAAGCCTATCAAAGATTAATAAAATTGTCTTTTTTATAAAAATAAAATGCTACAGCACTTGCTCTGAAAGTGGCATAAGGAATATAAAACATAGTTTTTTCAATCAATAGCTAATCTGACCCCTTTTTGTTAGAATCCACGCCTTATGCCAAATCAAAAACGCAGAAAATTAGTTCGCAATATTGCAATCGTAGCTCATGTTGATCATGGCAAGACGACGCTTGTGGACGCCCTTTTAGCTCAAAGCGGAGCTCATGAGTTTAAAGAGGGGGAGTCTACTATTATGGATTCCAATGATCTTGAAAGAGAGCGCGGCATTACTATTTTTTCAAAGAACGCGTCCTTTGTTTATAAGGATGTTCGTTTTAATATCGTGGATACTCCCGGTCATGCTGATTTTGGAAGCGAAGTAGAGCGTATCTTGCGTATGGTCGAAGGTGTGCTTTTGCTGGTGGATGCTTTTGATGGGCCGATGCCTCAAACTAAATTTGTACTACGAAAATCTTTAGAACTGCATTTAAAACCCATTTTAGTAATTAATAAGGTAGATCGTAAAGACTCTCGAGCGCAAGAGGTTGTGGATATGACCTTTGATCTTTTTTGTGAGCTTAATGCAACCGATGAACAGCTGGATTTTCCGGTTGTTTTTGCTTCAGCAAAGGAAGGTTGGGCCAAGATGGATTTGGACGAGAAAAGTGCTGATATGAAGCCTTTGATGGATACGATTTTGCACCGCGTTCTTCCTCCGGTAGCAAATGCTGATCTTCCTTTTCAAATGCTGGTAACAATTTTCGATTATGATTCTTATGTCGGCCGCATTGCTACAGGACGTATTTTTCAAGGAGCCGTTAAGGTTGGAGACCCGGTTGTTTTAATTAAACATGATAAATCGCAACAGAGCGCCAAAGTTACAAAAATTTTTTCTTATCAAGGATTAAATCGAATAGAAGTTCGCGAGGGCAAAGCGGGTGATATTGTCTCAATTGCCGGCATCGAAGATGTGCATGTAGGAGAAACCATAGCATCTCCCGAAAAACCGGAAGCGCTTCCAAGTATTAAGATCGATGAGCCGACAATTTCGATGTTTTTTTCTCACAACACAAGTCCCTTGGCCGGGAAAGACGGCGGTAAATTTCTTACATCCCGCCACATCCGGGAACGCCTTGAACATGAGGCTATGATTAATGTAGGAATTAAAGTAGAAGATGTGGAGGGCGGTGAAAGATTTAAGGTTTCAGGCCGTGGAGAACTTCATCTGTCTATTTTAATCGAAACAATGAGGCGCGAGGGTTATGAGCTTGAGGTCTCAAGACCCGAAGTAATTTTAAAGACGATGGACGAACAGGTTTTTGAGCCAATGGAAGAAGTAGTGATTGAAGTGGACCCCGGTTATGAGGGTGCCGTGATTCAGGCCTTAGGCGCCAGAAAGGCTGAACTCAGAGAAATGCAAACGAGCGCTGTCGGTACGGTGCGGATGCAATTTGTGATTGCTTCTCGCGCTTTAATTGGTTTTAGAAGTGAGCTTTTAGTGATGAGTTGCGGCACGGGCCTGATGTATCAAAATTTTCTCGAATATGAGCCTTATAAGGGCGAACTTCCCAAAAGGCAAAGTGGGGTTTTGGTTTCGATGGGGCCCGGACAAGCAGTTGCTTTTGCGCTTTGGGGACTTCAAGACCGCGGTGAAATTTTTATCAAGCCCCAAGATGTTCTTTATGAAGGAATGATCGTTGGGGTTAATAATAAAGGGCATGACTTGGTTGTTAACGTTATTCGTGAGAAAAAACTGACAAATACGCGCTCATCCGGAGCAGATGAAGCGATTCAGCTAATCCCACCAAGACAGATGACGCTGGAGTTCGCACTTGAGTTTATCGAGGGCGATGAGCTCGTAGAAATCACCCCAAAAAATATTCGATTGAGAAAAATTCGTTTAAATGAAACCGACCGAAAACTTTCAACAAAGAAGAACCCTAAAAACGCTTAAGCGCGAGGGGGGGGCAGGAAACTAGGAAGTTATGGCAGTTTTAGAAGTTAAAGATCTTTGTAAGAGTTACGGCGCTCAAACTATTTTTGAAGACGCTTCTGTTTCTTTGTCAACCGAACAGAAAATAGGCATGATCGGGCGAAACGGAGCGGGCAAGTCCACGCTCTGCAAGATTATTCTTGGAGAAGAAGAGGCCGATAGCGGACAGATTATAAAAGGTCCTGGACTTCGCCTTAGTTATCTTGAACAGCACGACCCTTTCCAAGCGGAAGAAACAGCCGCAGATTTTTTAGTGCGTTATACGGGGCGTGAAGAATGGGAGTGCGGAATTGTTGCAGCCCGGTTTCGAATTGACTACGAGCAGTTTCATTTACCAATCAAAAAACTTTCTGGCGGCTACCAAACGCGTGTGAAGTTAGCAGCAATGCTGCTCCAAGAACCAAATTTTCTGATTCTAGACGAACCGAGCAATTACCTTGATTTAAATACGCTTATTTTGCTTGAAAATTTTCTTTTGGATTATAAGGGCGGTTACTTAGTTGTCTCTCACGACCGGGAATTTTTAAAAAAAACTTGTGAATACACGCTTGAAGCCGAAAACGGTGACCTGAGACTTTATCCGGGCGATGTGGAAGAGTATTTGATTTTTAAAGAGGAGCAAAAACGGCAAGCGGTCAGCATCAACAAAAATATCGAAGCCAAACAAAGGCAACTGCAAAGATTTATGGATCGTTTCGGTGCAAAAGCTTCAAAGGCAACCCAGGCTAAGGCCAAGGAAAAGCACATGAAGCGTCTTCAGAATCAAAAGATAGAGGTCGAGCAAGAACTAAGTAATGTTCGCATCCGTATTCCGCAGGTTTCCCGATCAAACGGGACCGCTCTTTTGTGCGAAGAGCTTGCTATTGGATATCCCGAGAAATTAGTAGCGGATCGGATAGATGCTGAAGTTGACCGGGGAGCTCATATCGCGGTCCTGGGAGAGAACGGCGAAGGGAAAACGACATTTTTACGAACGATTGCAGGAGATCTAGAATCCAAAGGGGGAAGGTTTAGATGGAGCGGGGGAACGAAGATCGCTTATTATGCTCAGCATGTTTTTGCCACTCTAGACCCGAGAGACGATATTTATACACACCTTGAAAGAACGGCGGGCGAGGGTGTTACGAGGCAGGATATTTTAAATATTGCCGGCTCGTTTCTTTTTAAAGGAGATGATGTTGACAAAAAAATTTCTGTTTTAAGCGGAGGAGAAAAGGCACGAACGGTATTAGCGGGGCTTTTGCTTACTAAAAGCCAAGTGCTGCTTTTGGATGAGCCGACTAACCACCTTGATTTTGAAACAGTAGAAGCGCTTGGTTCCAGCCTCAAAAAATTTGCAGGGACCATTTTTTTTATCAGCCACGACCGAACATTCGTAAATCTTCTTTCGACCGGGATTTTGGATGTCAAAGATGGAAAGATAAACAGGTACCCCGGAACCTATGAAGATTATGTGGATTTTTTGGAGAGACAAGCCCGTGAAGACATTAATGCGGAAGATGCGAAGCAGACAACACAAAAAAACACAAAGGAAAAGAAAAAAGCATTAAATAAGCAGGTTACCAAAGAATTAAAGCAGCAAATCAAAGAAATCAAACAGAGAATAAAGAAATGCGAAGAAGACGCCGCTAGATATAAGCTAGAGAAAGAGACTATTTATCAAGAATTTATGGACAATGCCTCGGCTTATTCCAGAGAAAGACAACGCCACTTAGAAAAAGCAACAAAACTTTTAGAAAAAGAAGAAAATCTGTGGATAAAACTCTCCGAAGAACTTTCCC
>CAZLUT010000011.1:10171-20035 GCA_964562805.1 uncultured bacterium
GAGAAACAATTAACCTAAATATTTTTTCTATGGCGGCGTTTACGCTTACTTGAACTAAACCGGGATTTGTGACCCCGGCCCCGATGGGAGCGCGGAGCAGATTTTTGAGTTTGATGGGTAAATGGATGTGGAGGAAATTCAGGATGTTTCCCTCGGGGCAGAGTCTTGCGAATCAAGCGTTCGATTTTTTCCACCTCAGCTCCTTGGTCAGGACAGGCAAAAGAGATGGCATGACCTTCTTCGCCTGCCCGGCCTGTTCTGCCAATCCGGTGCACATAATTTTCAATATCATCAGGAAGATCGTGATTAATTACCAATTCAATACCGCTAACATCAATGCCTCTTGCAGCAACATCTGTGGCAATCAACACGCGATAGCGGCCCGTTTTAAATCCTAGAATCGCCTGTTTTCGTTGGCCCATAGTTCGATCTGAGTGAATTTCAGCAACCTTGTGTCCCATCTCCCGAACCATTCGGGTAACCTTTTTAACGCCTCTTTTGGTGCGTATAAAAACAAGAATAGCCCCCCGATATTTTTTAAGCAGCATACGCAATACCGCTTTCTTTGTTTCTTGCTTTACAATAAACAGTTCCTGGCTGACTTTTTCTGCGGCTGTTCCTGAGGGAGCAATTTCGACATTAATAGGAAGTTTCATGTGCTGGGTAGCCAAATTAACAATATCAATCGGCATAGTGGCTGAAAAAAGCATAGTTTGCCTCTTGCGGGGTACTCTTCGAAGGATTTGATGAACCTGTGGAGCAAATCCCATATCGAGCATGCGGTCCGCTTCATCTAAAACTAGAACATTAACTTTATTAAGGTTTGTTGTTTCTTGCTCCAGATGGTCAATCAAACGGCCCGGGGTAGCGATTAAAATGTCCGGGTTTTTTCGAAGGCCTTTGACTTGACTGAACATGGGAGCTCCACCAATTAAGACTACGCTTGTGAGCGAAAAGGGATGGAGGATTTTTCGTATAGCCTCATCTACCTGAAGAGCCAGTTCACGTGTGGGCACAAGCACCAAAGCGCGGCCTCCTTTTACATTCAACCGCTGAACAATTGGGATTCCAAAAGCCAGGGTTTTACCTGTTCCGGTTTGAGCGATACCGACAAGATCTTTGTTTTCAAGGGCAATAGGGATCGCTTTGTGCTGGATAGGCGTTGGAGCAACAAATTTCATTCGCTCTAAAACCTGCAGCATTTTTGGAGCGATACCTAGATGATAAAAGCTTAAACCCGATGGTTGCATTCAAATGACTCCTTAAAGCCTATTGTAGGGCCTGGGGTAATATTTAACGAACACTATTTGTTCCCGCGCGGGAGGGAAAGGGAAGACGAGTTAGCAGACCGTTCTTAATGACTTGAAGAGCGGCGTTGAATTAACAGCGTTACTTAAGGTAGAATGAAAAATCATGCCTGATCAAAAAAGTAGATTTAAAGAAGGGTTTAAAGACCTCTTTTTGTTCTATTTTCCTTTTTTTGTTCTTTTCTTCCTAATCCCAACCTCGCTTTATAAGGCTAATCATTTAGAGTTTAATTCGGAAGCTTATGTCATTATTCCATTTCTAATTATTTCAGCATCAATTCTGCTTATTCTTTCTTTTATAGTTCTTTTTACCAAGCCGACCGATTCCAGGGCCCGGATTGCTTCTATTTTTTTCTATCTAGGTGTTTTCTTATGCCTCTCAGATGTTATTTCGGCCTATTACTTGGGCGAAGTGGGAGGAGGCCCGGAAGGATTGGCCAGAGAGCCTCGTTGGGTAGTTTTTATAAGAATTTTTCTGATTCTTAACATTTTTCTACTTGCAAAAAAAATACCGCTACAGGCAATAAGAAGAATTGCGACTCCTATTGTTTTCACTCTTTTTATTGTGAGTATATTTTTTGCAAAGGACGTTTTGAGCAAGTCTATAAACGAGAGTTTTTTTCATACACAGCCAGTGAAAAAAAGCAAAGCTTTGAAAACAAAACATAAAGGGTACGGTAAAAGATTGGTGAATGAGGGATGTTTTTCCAGGGGGAAAGGGGGAGTTTGTCATGAATATAACTTCAAAAAAAATAGTCCCATCGATTCTGCTAAAAAAAATATCTACCATTTTATTTTTGATGAATATAGCGGGTATTATTTCCTTGATAGACTAACGAAAACAGGAGCCATAGATAATTTTGATGGGTTTGTCTTTTTCCCCGAAAATAGTGTTAATTATACTCAAACACAAAATTCTATCCCTAGCTTCATGACAGGAAACTTTCTTGATTATAAGAGCGAAGTGGATATTGAAAAATGGAAAGAATCATGGAGAACGTCAGGACTTATCCAAGCTCTGAAAGAGGAAGATTATACGATTCATGCATTTACAAACCGTATCGGGTTGTCTCCCGGTAAAAGTTCTGATTTTTTATTTACGAACCGTGCAATACAAAACAGATTCCAAAAAATTTATCAGCTAACAGAATTTGCTGATTTGTGGCTGATGCGAGCCGCGCCTGATTTTTTCCGTCCCTACATTTATGATAAAGAAAAAGGCGGAATTTTATTAAGAAACACTCGGAGCAGTTTGCTGCGAGGGGAGATGGCCAACAAAAATTATAGAGTAAAAGACGTTTTTTTAATGGAAGAGCTGATTAAGACCGAACGCCTTCGCCCGCCATACGGCCAGTACGTTTATGCCTATTTTTTGATTCCTCATGCCCCCTTTCTTTTAAATAGTGAGTGTTATGTTGATGAAAATGCGAATTTTAGTTCCCAGGAAGAATGCGCGGCTAAATTAATGGAAGATTTTATTGGTGAGTTAAAAAAATTAGATCGATATCATGACTCAATCATTATTTTTCAATCAGATCATGGCCCTTATAAATACGGCCCTTCTCGCAAAGCCGCTAAGGGCATGACTTCGGAACTAAGCAAACGTATCAAGAAGTCTGGACACATAAGAGGTTTCGAGATTAATAAACGTTCATACGCCTTGCTTACCATAAAACCACCCGGCGTTTCCGCCATCCCGCTAGAAATTTCAGACCGCCAAACGCAATTAGCTGATATTCCTGCCACAGTATACGATTTGTTTGATTGGAATTATTCAGGCGGGAAAGAAGGGTTGTCGGTATTTGCTGAAGATTTTCCCGACACACGTGAAATTCATATTTTTTATACCAACCGAGATTATTACGATGAATTTAATCACCTATCACATCGCGCAAGGGAAGAGTGGAAGATCCATCCCGACATTCTTCCTTCTTCGAAAATTAAGAAAAGTAAATCTAAGAAAAGTAAATCTAAGAAAAGTAAATCTAAGAAAAGCAAACCTACGGCATTATCCAAATGAGCAAAACCTATGCCTAGCAAGCAAAATAAATTCAAAGAAGGTTTTAACCATTATTCACACACATCAAGAGAAAGTTGGAAAATCCATCCCAATATATTTTTTAACGAAAAAATAAAGAAATAAAACGAAAAGAAAGTTCTGTTCTTTTAGAGTTTTATAATAATTAAATATGAAAAAAATAACCGAAAAATTCGAAAAAAATAATCTTTTAGCAATTTTTCTTTTCGCAATTATTTTGTTTGGCTTGATTGGATTTCAAAATCCAATAGGCGGAACTGTTGGGCGCAGCAACCATGGCTGGCTTTCTTCTCATGGTCTTACTTTAGCAAAGAACCTTTCTTTAAAAGATCATTTCCTGATGTTCAATTCAAAATATTTTTATCGTCAAGGCGATCGGGTCAAAGTCTATCTGACAGGCGACATAAAGAGCCCACATCAAATACGTTTAGAGAAGGACGCGGTTCTGTATGGTTCTTACAACCGCTTTCCTATTTTTCCATTTTTAATTATTAAAGCAGCCATGCTGCCTTTTGAACCAAATCTTGTTTTGCAGATATATGTTGCGGGGCAAATTATGAACCTTTTCTTATTTTTGAGCATTCTTTTTTCCGTTTTTATTTTTAGAAAATTAACAAATAATTTTTATCAAGCGCTCTCTATCGCCCTCGTTTCATTTAGCTCCTTTTATGTTCTTTATTATGGGGATGTAATTTTTCATGACATCCCGGCTCTATTTGGTTTTGTTTTGGCACTCTATATTTTTGTAAAGTGGGAATATGCCAACGATCAATCTTCAGCAAATAAAAAAGCGATGATTTTTCCTGTTGCTTTATCAATGATGATGGGGTGGCAACCGTGTACAGTTTTTATTAGCTGGTTTTTGGTAGATTTGTCCCGCTGTCTGTTTTTTAAAAAAATAAAATTTAAAAATTTAATCAAGCAGCCGTCTTTTTTTGCCCTCTCTTTGGGATTAATTTTTGGCGGGGCAATATTGGGCGCGCAGTTACTTAACGAATGGTATATGACTCATGGTATGAGCCGCGGGAATCGGGGAACTTTAGATTCCATGAGAGTAAGGACGGGATTGCTAAAAGGAGGATACAAAGAACATATATTTGGGTGGCCGCTCTTTCTAAAAGAAGAATTAATTTATTTGTATAAAATAATTATACCCTATCCTATTTTTTTATATAAAACCGCAACCAAGAACATTTTTATTACAATTGCCATTTTTTTATCTTTATTTCAGATTATAAAAAGAATATTTCAAAAAGATCAAAATTTTCGCCTTGGTATTCTATTTGTGTTTATTATCTCAGGGTTTATATGGCATTTTTTAATGAGATATCATGCAGGCGCACATGATTTTACAGCTATTTACCATATTGGAATTCCCTTAATTTTATATTATGGTGCCTCCTTTTGGATTCCAAGGCGTCTTTGGGGGCCTATTATGGTAATTTTATTGATAATTTATTTAGCGGGCCTGCACTATATTAACGGTAAGAAAAGAAAAGCGATGCTGCGCAGCCTATCCGTTACTCAAGAGTTTCAAAACATACATAATGCGCTGCCCAAAGAAAGCTTAATTCTTAATCCAAAGGCGAGGATTGGCTATAGTCCGCACGGGCATCGATTTTTTTTATCAGGACATTACTTTACCAACTTTGAAAACGCAGAATATATTGTTTCTAAAGAAAAACCGGAAAACACGCTGCAATTAACTCAAAATAAAAAAGTTAATTTGTACAAAATAATAAAAAAAGAACCAAATGTTGATTAAGCATGATCAAATGAAGTAAAAGACATGCAGAACAAACACACTCGATTTAAAGAAGGATTTCAAGATCTCGTTTTATTCTATTTTCCATTTTTCGTTCTTTTCTTTTTGATCCCAGCCTCGCTTTATAAAGCTAATCATGTTGAGTTTGATTCCGAGAGCTATGTTGTTATCCCTTTTCTAATTCTTTCAGTATCAATCTTACTTATTCTTTTTTTGACAATTCTTTTTACTAAACCAACAAATCTAAGAGCCCGAATTGCTTCGATTTTTTTCTATTTAGGTATCTTTTTATGCTTTTCAGATGTTATTTCGGCTCACTACTTAGGCGAGGTCGGCAGAGGCTCGGAAGAATTGATGCGAGAACCCCTCCCGGTATTTTTTATTAGAATCTTTTTAATTTTAAATATTTTTTTATTGGCAAAAAAATACCCCTGCGATTAACAAGATCAATTGGGTCTCCTATTGTTTTCGCCCTTTTTTTTATAAGTATATTTTTTAACAGTGCCGCCATAACGGCAATTTTTAACAAAGAAAAACCAACGGCACCAAAAAACATAATTAATACAGAAGAGTGGTCAAAGAAGAGGGCGGCGCAAGACCCAAGTAAAAAAAATGTATATCAATTAATTTTTGATCTTTACAGCGGATATTATTTTCTTGATATGATAGAGGAGTTGGGAACCAAAGACGACTTTGACGGATTTACTTTTTTCCCAAAAAATAGCATAAATTATAATCGGACAAAAGACTCTATCCCGAGCTTCATGTCGGGGACCTTTTATAAATATCCGCCTGGTGAAGACCCTTCGAGCATTGGTAAGTGGCGAAAACAGTGGAAGACAACCGGTTTGCTGGAAGCTCTTAAAAAGGCGGGCTATACCACCCACACTTATACCGGCATTGCTTACGTTTCTCCAGGCGAAAAATCTGATTTTTTACTAACAAGCCGTGATATTCGGAATCAGAAGCAGAAAATTTATCTCATGTATCAATTTATAGACCTGTGGCTGATGCGTGTAGCTCCTGATTTCGCCCGGCCTTATATTTATAGCGGGAAAGATGGAGGAATCTTGTCACAGAAAAACAGGAGATCCTTACTAGGGGGGTCAAGATTAGAATCCCTTACGCTGGCTCGGGAATTTATTAAAACAGAACACCTTAGACCAGCGCATGGTCAATACGTTTATGGATATTTTATAATTCCTCATGGCCCTTGGGTATTCGATAGCAGTTGTAATTTAAGCGAGGACGCAAACCGGTGGTCACAATCATTGTGTGTAACTCAATTAATGAGCGAGTTTATTAACGAGTTAAAAAGACTCGGTCGATATCACGATTCCATCATTATTCTTCAATCTGATCATGGCGATTATGTTTACGGACCGTCCGATTCAGCCCATGACGGCATGACAGAAGATATAAAAGCTAAAATAGGTAAAACCGATTCAATGAAAGGCAAAGGCGCGACTAAATTTAATAAAAGGACTTACGCCTTACTTAATATAAAGCCGCCTGACATTTCCGATGCCCCTTTGATTGTCTCAGGCCGGCAGACCCAATTGGCCGACATTCCTGCTACAGTCTATGATATGCTAAATCTAAAACAGCCAAAAAAATCTGGGATGTCTGTTTTTTCTAAAGACTTTCCTGACGATCGTGAGATTCACGTTTTTAGCAGCAAAGCTGACTATAAAACAGGATTTGACCATTTTTCTCATACATCAAGAAAGAAGTGGAAGGTTTACCCTAAGGTGCTTTTTAATCAAAAATCTAAAAAGGTTACGGCATCTGGTGGAGCTGCAAAAAAATAGGCCTCCTTCTCCTTTTTGGTATAAAATAACTCTTTAAAAGGAGGGATTAGTGAAAAATTTAAAATGTTTGTTTCAGGCGTTTATTATTCTTATCCTATTTTCCTCATTTTTTCCTCAAAAAGCTTACGCATATCTTGATCCCGGAAGCGGCAGCTACCTTCTTCAACTGCTTGCAGCCTTTGTGATTGGAGGATTGTTTGCGCTTAAAGTTTTTTGGAGTAAAATCAAAATTTTTTTTATCAGCCTTTTTTCTAGGAATAAAAAAAGCGGGGAAAAATAATAAAACCCTTGGATAAGGGAGAAGTCCCAAGCTCTTTTCGGGATCCTAGCGGATTTCTTTTCCGTGGAGAAGGATCGATTTATCGTCAAATAAATTTTTTTTATAAAGAAAATTATAATCTTTTGACTCATTCCGGACTTTATAAGGATCTTACAGATAACAGTTTATTAATTTCTCACAAAGAAACAGATGTTCAACCGTTAGACACAGACAAAGCTTATAAAGTAATTGAACCCGAAATTATTCCTTTTATTTCATATCCTTATGAATGGTGTTTTAATCAGCTGAAAGATGCAGCTTTAACCACTCTTAGCATTCAAAAAAGAGCGCTTAAATTTGATATGTCTCTTAAGGACTGCAGCGCTTACAACATACAATTTAAAAATGGAAAGCCAATATTTATTGATACGCTTTCATTTGAAAAATACCGCGAAGGCGAACCTTGGGTTGCCTATAGGCAATTTTGCCAGCATTTTCTTGCTCCATTAGCTTTAATGTGCCATACCGATATACGGTTGAATCAATTGTTTCGAACTTATATAGATGGAATTCCTTTAGACCTCGCAAGCAAGCTTTTACCTTTTAAAACTCGCTTTTCTTTCCCTTTGTTGCTGCACATTCATTTACACAGTAAAAGCCAAAGCCACTTTGCCGATAAAACTATAAGTAAAGGCCGCCGCAAAATGAGTCGTCTGGCTCATAATGGGTTTATTGATAGCTTGGAATCTATTGTCCGAAAATTAACGTGGCAACCCAAGGGTACGGAATGGGGCGATTATTACAAAGATACCAATTATTCTCCGGATGCAGCAGCTCACAAAAAACAGCTTTTAAACGATTTTTTAACCCAGATTAACCCAAAAGCTGTTTGGGACTTTGGTTCTAATGAAGGAACCTTTAGCCGTATTGCAAGCGATCGCGGCATACAAACCGTTTCATTTGATATAGACCCCGCAGCCATTGAAAAAAATTACCGTCAATGTGTCCAAAAAAAAGAATCAAACATCCTTCCTTTGCTGCTTGATTTAACTAATCCGAGTCCTGGTATTGGTTGGGAAAACCGCGAAAGAATGTCTCTCCTGAAGCGCGGCCCAGCGGATGCTGTATTTGCCCTTGCTTTGATTCATCACTTAGCTATTTCTAACAACTTGCCCTTCGGTAAAATAGCTGATTTTTTTAGTAAAATTTGCAAATCACTTATAATAGAGTTTGTTCCTAAAAATGATTCACAGGTTGAGAGGCTTCTATTAACTAGAGAGGATATATTTCCTAACTACACACAACAAAGTTTTGAGGATGAGTTTAAGAAATATTTCAAAATCAAAACAATTACACAGATTAAAAACTCTAAAAGAACTTTGTTTTATATGGAAAGGTGAGCGGGGGATTAGACCCAAAAGATAGATGCCCCGTGTAAAGACGTCCTGTGATTTATTTCAAAACATGAACTTCAGAAAAGCAAAATATTTCCTAACGACGACATTAGCAGGATTTTTTCTCAGCTGTTTTTTTTGCTATTCGACTCTTGCCGCCCAAGATAGCATCAGTTTTGTTGCTGTTGGGGATACGGGGCATGATGTTGAGCGTCAAAAAGCAGTAGCAGATCAAATGGCGGTCCTTGCCGAAAAAGAAAATATATCATTTGTTATTCTTTTAGGAGATAACCTCGGAAACTATGGCGTTCGTTCAATTGATGATTCTCTGTGGGAAACAAAATTTGAAGACGTTTATCATCACACCTCTCTCGAAATTCCGTTTTATGCCATTTTGGGCAACCACGCTTATTGGGGAAAGGGCAAGCCTGATGCCCAAATAGAATATACGAAAAAAAGCGAGCGGTGGACCATGCCGGCAAAATATTACAAATTTACTCATCAAATCAACTCTTCAACTAGTGTTGATTTTTTTTCTTTAAACACGTCTTCAATTCTATGGTGGGATTCTCCCGAGCAAATAGCATGGCTTAAAAATGAACTTTCTAATTCACACGCGAAATGGAAGATTGTATTAGGACACCATCCTTTATATTCACATGGGAGGTATGGGGGCTTTGACAAAATAAAAAAAATTTTAGAGCCGCTTTTTATTCAATACGGAATTGATCTTTATTTATGCGGTCATGACCACCATATGGAATTAATAACTCACCCTTCAGGAGTCAACTATCTTATTGCAGGAGCGGGCTCAGCACCGAGAATAGCGACGAAAGGCGAGAACACTGTTTTTGCAAAAAGTGAATTAGGGTTCGTCTGGCTCAATATCACAGAAGAAGAAATTGATATAAAGCTTGTTGATGAAAAAGGGAATGTTATTTTCGATTACGCAATTAAAAAGAATGCCTAATTTTGATTATAGTTTTCACTTTAAAAACACGATAATTAATATTGATTATGAGTTATATTTTTAAATCAAAAAAAATATCTATTATCTTTATCTGCCTTTTTTTAATCGGGCTATCCTTGGCATGTTTTTCCCAGGTAGTGAATTTTGATTATGTCGGTTACGACGATGATGAATATGTGATAGATAATCAATATGTTCGAGATGGTTTTTCGTGGGAAGGACTTAAGTGGGCTTTTACTTCCACCACTTATATGAGCAATTGGCACCCCTTGACCTGGGTTTCTCATATGACAATTTGCCATTTTTTTGGTTCCGGCCCT
>CAZLUT010000011.1:20045-38774 GCA_964562805.1 uncultured bacterium
AAGGCGCAGCATATTACAAATTTAGCTATTCACATTCTCAACGCTCTTCTCCTTTTCTTTGTTTTTCATCGGATGACAGGCGCTATGTGGCGAAGCGCTTTTATCGCAGTATTATTCGCTATTCACCCTATGCATATTCAATCAGTCGCTTGGATAGCGGAGCTAAAAGATACTTTGAGCACTTTTTTTCTCTTTTTAACTATTTTTATCTATTATCAATATACTAAAACCAGCCGCTCAAAATGGTATTTGATATCTGTCATCACGTTTATTTTAGGTCTCTTGGCAAAACCAATGATTGTTACTTTGCCCCTCATCTTGATACTGTTGGATTTCTGGCCCCTTAAACGAATTCCTAAAAAGATATCGTTTTTTGGATCAATAAAAGAAAAGGTCCCGTTTTTTATTTTTACTTTGATCTCGTGCGTCTTAACAATGCAAGCTCAAAGCGCGGGCGGAGCAACGGCGAATCTGCAGAACATTAATGTTGATATGCGAATAGCAAACGCAGCAATCTCTTATGTTATCTATATTATTAAATTTTTCTGGCCCACCGGTCTTGCTATTTTTCACCCTTATATCGAGTATGGTTTTATAGCTCTGCCTGCTATCGGCTCTTATGTTGTGCTTAGCGCTCTTTTTATTTTCTTTTTAAAACAAAGAGAGAACCATCTCTATTTGTCTATTGGATTTTTTTGGTACCTAATCACTTTGGTTCCCGTTATCGGCTTGGTGCAAGTAGGTGCTCAACAATATGCTGAGCGGTATACTTATATTCCTTATATTGGGCTGTCTATTATCGTAGCTTGGGGAGCGAACTTCCTCATTAAAAGATTCCAGATCAAGAAAGTATGGATTTGGTTTTTAGCAGTTCTTGTTGTTTTATTGCTTTCGTTCCAAACTTGGAAAAATGTTAAATATTGGAAAAACGGCATTGAACTATACGAACACACCCTCAAAGTAACAAAAAACAACTATCTTGCGCATCTTAATTTAGGTCACGCCTATTTGGCTAAGGGTGATTTTAATAAGATGAAAGAAAATATCGAAAAGTCAATAGCAATACGATCCAATATCTGGAATACACATAGCGCTTTAGGGATTGTTGCGAATCACGAAGGGAAGCATGAAGAAGCCCTCGGCCATTTTAGGCGTGCGTTGGAACTTAAACCGGACAACGGCTCGGTTTATTTTAATATCGGAGTAGTTTATCAAGGCATGGAACAATCTAAAAAAGCCGAAAAGTATTATTTAGAAGCAATTAAAAAAGATCCTCATTTATCCGAGGCTCACTATAAATTGGCGTTTCTTTATTTTGACCGGTGCGATATAGCTAATTCAAAAAAATATTTTAAAAAGACGCTTGAAATCGATCCCGATAACCGTAGCGCTCAAAACGGCTTGTCTAATCTGAAGCCCTTTGAAGGGAAGACTGAAGAGGAGCAGGAAAAACTTTGTAAGGTTTTAGAGACAACCGGACTAGTGAAAAAAATTTCTAAATTACCAAAAAAAATTGATACCTTAAAAAAGATACCTAAAGTAAGAAAAGCTTATTCTTTTTGAGTCTTATTCCTAATCCCTTTGATCTTAGATCTAGGGCCCTTGTTACAATCTCATATCTTCCGGTAGAGGCGCTTCAAACTTCATTTTTTCTTTTGTAATTGGATGGGAAAAAATAATTTTATAGGAATGGAGAGCAGGCCTTGGAAAAGACGAGCCTTTCACGTTTTTATTTCCGTATTTTTTATCGCCCAAAACAGTAAAACCTTCGGCCTGAGACTGAACCCGAATTTGATGAGAACGGCCTGTTTCTAATTCAAATTCAGCTAGTGTTAATTTTTGCCCCTTTAACGTTGCATATTTTAAAGGCCGCACTTTTAAGACAGCTTTTTTGGATTCAGGCGTTGGCCTAGAGGCGATTTTCATTTGATTGTTTTTATGATCCTTAACTAAGTGGTGTTTCCAAACCGCAGGTTTAACGAGTTTTCCATTCAACCAAGCCAGATAGGTTCGCCTCAAGACCCCTTCTTGAAGCGCTTGATTGAGTCTGCTGGCTGCTTTAGTGCGTTTGGCGACCACCATAATTCCTGAAGTATTTCTATCTAAACGGTGAATTAAGCCCACATAATGACGGCCCAGGTAATGACGCAGCCAATCAACAAGATTAGCACTTTCGGAAACATCTCCCTGACTGAGAAGTCCTGCCGGTTTGTTGAGAACAATAATATTAGGGTCTTCAAAAATGATTTCCGGTTTCATAAGTTATTTTAACCCAAAACCCCTTTTACCTTTACTCGATTTCTTGTACTATTTTTACCTAATGAAGCACAGGTCAAAAACTCTTATTCTTTTGCTGGTTTGTCTTCTAGTTATCCTTTCTTTGGTCGGCTATCAAATAATAAGAACGAATTCAAAACTGGCTTCTATCCAGAAAAAATCAGTCTCAAGTTTGATTGCGGGAGCCAAGGACGCTCACACGAGAGTTGAATTAATATCCGAAACAACATCTATTGAACCTGGGAAACCTTTTTGGGTGGCCCTCCGCTTAGCGCCGGAGAAGGGCTGGCATACCTATTGGAAAAATCCGGGAGATTCGGGCCTAGCCACGAAAATTGATTGGATCTTGCCAAAAGGATTTGAAGCAGGCCCTATCCTTTGGCCGACTCCTGAAATTTTTAAAACACCTCCTATCGTAAGTTTTGGTTATAGCAAGGATGTTTTGCTGCTTACTGAGATTAAAACTCCCTCTACTCTCAAAGAAGGAGCTTTAGAGCTAATTCAGGCCAAAGTTGGTTGGCTTGCTTGCAAGGTGATTTGTATTCCGGGCAAAGCTGATTTATCGATCAAGATCCCTGTCGCTTCAAAAACACCGGAAATCAATAAGCCGTGGGGTAAAGACTTCATAAGAGCGCGCGAAGATCTGCCTCAAACGGCAAAAGATTGGCAAATAAAAGCTAAAGAAGAAAAAGATGATCTCGTTCTTCAGTTGAAAGCCCCTAAAAGAAAAGATGTTTCTTTAAGCAAGGTTTACTTTTTCCCAAACAATGCGTCGCTGATCGATCATCTAGCTGAGCAAAAGCTTACAAAAACCAAAGAGGGCTATGAGCTTACTTTAAAAAAATCTAATTTTTACCCCCAAGACCTCAAATCAGTCAAAGGTGTTTTAACCTCTAAAGAAGGATGGGGAGCTAAGGTTGGGTCAAAAGGGCTTGAGGTTGACGCAGCCATTAAAGCAGAGAAAGGTTCTTTTTTCCAAACAGGGTTTAGCATGGGCTTGGCCCTTATTTTTGCCTTTTTGGGAGGTGTAGCGCTAAATTTAATGCCCTGTGTTTTTCCGGTGCTTTCAATTAAGGTTTTAAATTTCTTAGAACACCGTAAAAAGAACAAAGGTTACGCCTTTGGCCAAGCCATTGTTTATTCTTTTGGAATTTTAATTTCTTTTTGGATTTTAGCGGGACTCCTCATCGCTCTTAAAGCGGCAGGTAATGTCGTGGGGTGGGGCTATCAGCTTCAATCCCCCTTCTTTTTGATTTCCTTATCCATAATCTTTTTTATTTTTGCCCTGAGCTTATTCGGCGTATTTGAAATCGGCGTTTCATTGACAAGGCTGGGAAGTGTGCCGCAAAAATTCAGAGGTACCGCAGGCTCCTTTTTTAGCGGCGTTTTAGCGGTTATAGTAGCGACACCATGCACAGCACCCTTTATGGGTTCAGCCTTAGGTTTTGCTTTAACGCAGCCGGTGTTTAATTCTTTGCTTATTTTTACTTTCTTAGGTCTTGGCCTGGCTGCCCCTTATTTGCTTTTAGCAGCCTTTCCTGTTTTAACAAAATTCGTTCCTAAGCCAGGCCCCTGGATGGTTCGATTTAAACAAATACTCGGATTTCCTTTAATGGCTACAGTTCTCTGGCTTCTCTGGGTTTTGGGTCAGCAAAGGGGAACGGATGCCGTCATTTCCGTATTTTTAGGCTTGCTTATTATTGGATTAGGTTTTTGGATTCTTGGAACTTTTTATCAAACTGCCAGAAAAAAACTTTCACGCTTAGTCAGTTTTATTTTGATACTTCTGTGTTTTGCCGCTGGGCTATGGCTCACTTTTTTTAATGTAAAAGAGACAACGCCTCTTCCTTCGCAAGCCGAGAAGCCTCAAAAAGAGGGTATTCCGTGGATCCCTTATTCTGAGTTAACTCTAGCCAACTCTCTTAAGGAGGGTAAGCCCGTTTTCTTAGATTTTACGGCTGCTTGGTGTTTAACATGCCAGGTGAATGAGAAAATCGCTCTTCGTTCATCAAGAGTAATTCAAAAATTTAAAGAGATGAATATTGTTTCCCTCAAAGCAGATTTAACGAACCCTAACCCTAAATTAACACAAGCTCTAGAGAAATATGATCGGGCGAGTGTTCCGTTATACGTTTTTTATCCTAAAGGCAAACCTAAAGAACCAGTAATTTTACCTGAACTTATCACGCCGGAAATTATCTTAAAAGTCTTAGAAGACAAGAAATAAAGGAGATCAGCGTTATGATTCGAAAATTAAGTCTAATAAGCCTTATTTTATTTTTTACCATAACCTCCGCTGCTTTTGCCGGGGGAGTTAAGACGGGAGGTCTCGCTCCTAATTTTGAACTAAAAGATATTAACGGAAAAAACCACAGTCTTTCGGATTATGCCGGCAATTTTATTGTTTTGGAGTGGACCAATTATGATTGCCCTTTTGTCAGGAAGCAATACGACACAGATGCAATGCAGTCTCTCCAGGAAAAATATACAAAAAAGGGGGTTGTATGGCTTTCAATCAATTCTTCTGCTCCCGGCAAACAAGGAAATTTTTCTCTTAAAGAATGGAAGAAACGATCCAAGGACGATAACGTTAAAGCAACGGCTATTCTTTTAGACCCTGATGGCAAAGTAGGAAACCTTTATGATGCTAAAACGACACCCCACATGTTTATTATTAACCCTGACGGTATATTAATTTATCAAGGGGCTATTGATAATATCCCGAGTGCCGATTCTGAAGATGTCAAAAAAGCTCATAATTATATTAGCTCCTCTCTAGATGAAGCCATGAAGGGCAAGCCCGTCTCAGAACCTAATACGCGCGCTTACGGCTGTTCAGTGAAATATTAAAAAACATAAGAGTGCTGCAAAATAGGTAGGCCATCATTTGTCTTTATAGGGCACACTTAAGTGTGCCCTACGAGAGGATATCGAAACATAATGTAGCCCACACTTTAGCGTGGGATTAAAATCAAAACTTTATGGACTATTCAGATTCTTTGTCGGGAAGAGCTTTTTTAGATAAATAGGCAGTTAAACGATCAATTTTTTCTTGTTTTACGTTTTCAAATTCAATGCCTGATTCGTAGTGGGAAACAGGACCCGCGATCTTTGTTCTTAAAACCCTGCCCGAAACGCAAAGCGGCGCTTCTTCATTTGGGATTTTAAAGACAAATTCAACGATTGTTCCAGGTATAACTTTGTGACCAGTAAAGAGCATGTATATGCCGCCCTTTGAAAAATTGACCAAAAAAACCGAGATTTTAACGGGTTGACTCGCTTCTTTAAAAATACAGGCGCACTCCACAGGAGGGGACAAAGTAAACCTTTTAGACCTTCGTCTGTTAAAAGGCGAATGTTCTCTTGCGAAATGCGGTAGAAAATCCATAACTAATCTTTTTAATAAGTTCCCTTCTATCCTTTATCGACCTGCGCCCATTAAAAGTTTAGTTTTTTGGAAAATCAATTATTGGATCCGCAACATGGTTAAAATAATTGGTAAAGATATTTAGTGAAACATTACCGACAATTTCTATGATCTCCTCATCAGTGAAACCTGCCTGGCGGATAGCGTTAATATCGCTATCAGCCACACTAGCTTTTTCTCGTACTAGTTTTTGAGCAAATTTCAGGGCCGCTTCAGTTTTCTTATCAGCTGAAACAGCGCGCTGGGCTTCTTTGATATCAGCTTCATTTAAGCCGGCCATTTTTCCAATAGCAGAGTGAGCGGCTGTACAGTATTCACAATTGTTTTCTTTGGCCGTTAAAAGAGCAATTTTTTCTCTTAAGGCGGGATTCAAAGCCCCTTGGCTCAAAGCTCCACTGAAGGCCAAGTAACTTTCTAAAACGGCGGGCGCATGCCCCATTGTTTTGAGAATATTGGGAACTTTTCCCATTTTAGCTTTTACTCTATCAAAGAGTTCTTTTGTTTTTCCTTCTGCCTGGTTAGGGCTAACGGGATTAATACGCGCCATTCGATAGTCCTTTCTTTTGAATAGTATATTCCTAGAAAAGAATCGAGTGAATAAAAGAATCCAAAATTTGATAAAATAAGCAACTTGTTTATGTTTTGGCATTTTTGCTTATGCCCTGCACCTTGCCCCCTGCACCCTGCCAGGCAATATAAATTATTTCATTCACTCGCTTTGTAACTGATGTTTTGAGATAATAGGTTTTAGCGAAAGAAGGAGGGTGTCGATGCAAATCGGTTTTATAGGATTGGGAAGAATGGGCGCCAATATGGTAAGGCGCCTTATAAAAGACGGCCACGAGGTGACGGTTTTTAACCGAACACCGGAGAAGATTAAACAAATAGAAAAAGAGGGCGCTACTGGTGCCGGTTCAATACCGGAACTGATTGCAAAACTTCCCGCGCCTAAAATTGTTTGGGTAATGGTGCCGGCCGGAGATGTCACAAACGAAATAGTTCGGGAGGCAGCTCGAGAATTAAAGCCGGGCGATATTATTATTGATGGTGGAAATTCTAATTACAAAAATTCAATTGGACTTTCAGAAGAGCTTAAAAAAAACAAAATTCATTTTTTTGATTGCGGTACAAGCGGCGGTATTTGGGGGCTCAAAAACGGCTACTGCCTGATGATTGGCGGGCCCGAAGAGGTTTTTAGTCAGCTAGAACCGATTTTTAAATCCTTGGCACCTCAGAATGGATATCTGAGAACCGGTCCCGCGGGAGCTGGGCATTTTGTAAAAATGATTCATAATGGTATTGAATACGGCCTTCTCCAAGCTTACGCGGAAGGATTCCAAATCATGGAAGCGTCCGATTACAAGCTTGATTTTGAGAAGATTTCCCAGCTTTGGAATCAGGGAAGTGTCGTTAGGTCCTGGCTTTTGGAGTTAGCGGAAGACGCTTTTAAGAAAGACCCCAAGCTTAAGGGGTTGAAGGGCTATGTCGAAGATTCGGGCGAAGGCCGCTGGATGGTGGAAGATGCAATTGAAAAGAACGTGCCGGCCCCTGTTATTACGCTTTCACTTTTAGCGCGCTTACGAAGCCGGCAGGAAGACTCTTTTGGTGATAAAGTGATTGCGGCTCTCCGTAATGAATTTGGCGGTCACGCGGTTAAGAAAAAAGATTAAGGCCCCATGGAGACAACGACACCCTTAAAAATTGTAACTCATGATAAATTCTGCATTGAAACAGTGCCGAATGTTTGTGGCATTGTAATTTTTGGAGCTTCAGGCGATCTAACTCATCGCAAATTAATCCCGGCACTTTTTGAGCTTCATAAAAAGGAGCTTCTTCCTAAGGGATTTTTTATTTTAGGCTTGGCACGCACCAAGCTCGAAGAAGCCGCCTTTCGTAATGATATTGCGAAAGCTTTGAGAGACCATGGCGAGCGGGACAAAAGCCTCGAGAAATCTTTTTTGGAATTTATTTATTATAAGAGTGGTCACTACACGGATATTTCTGCTTTAAAGGATTTGAATCAAAACATCCAAAATCTGCATGCTAAACATAAAACCAAAGGCAATACTATTTTTTATTTAGCCGTGCCCCCCAATCTTTATAGGGATACGATTTTTAGCATGAAAGAAGCGGGTCTCGTGGCAGAGTGTCAAAACGGCAAGTGCTGGACTCACGTTATTATTGAAAAACCGTTCGGTAGGGATTTTGCGTCTGCCTGCGAACTTAATCGTGAGCTTAGACGGATTTTAGATGAAAAACAGATTTATCGGATTGATCACTATCTTGGAAAAGAAACGGTTCAAAATATTCTGATGTTTCGATTTGCCAACTCTATTTTTGAACCCCTCTGGAATCAGCAGCACATTGATCATATTCAAATCACGGCAGCGGAAACGTTAGGCGTTGAACATCGGGCCGGCTATTTTGAAAAGACCGGCACTTTAAGAGATATGTTTCAAAACCACATGTTTCAACTTTTGGCCCTCGTAGCCATTGAGCCCCCTATTCGGTTTGACGCTAATCTTTATCGCGATGAAAAATTAAAAGTTATGGGTTCCTTAAGGCCAATTCCTCTTGAAAAGTTAGACGAGTTTGTCGTGAGAGGCCAGTATGGACCTGGAAAAATTTTAGAAAGAAAAACTCTGGGATACCGGGAAGAGAAGGGTGTTTCAGGGGATTCTCAAACAGAAACATTTGCCGCCATGAAATTATTTATCGATAACTGGAGATGGGAAGGAGTTCCTTTTTATTTAAGATCCGGTAAAAGGCTGGCAAAAGGCGCGACCGAAATAGCCGTCCAGTTTAAGAGCGTGCCGCACTCAATTTTTGAATTTTTAAAACCCGATCAATACACGCCTAATGTCCTATCATTTAGAATTCAGCCTGATGAGGGCATCTCACTCAATTTTGAAGCCAAGCATCCGGGCCCCAAGACTTGCATGGCCACCTTGAACCTTAGATTTAATTACAAGGAAACCTTTCATGAAGAACCCATGAATGCCTATGTAAGACTTCTTTTAGATTGCATGCAGGGAGACCAGACTCTTTTTGTAAGACAAGAGATGATCGACCTGTCTTGGAAGTTCTTATCTCCCATTCTCCAAAAATGGGAAAGCGAACGCATTGATTTCCCTAATTATGACGCAGGTAGTTCGGGGCCCAAGGCCGCCCATGAGCTTATTAATAGAGATGGGAAGTGTTGGAGAGCTTTGTGACGGATATTACCGTTTTAAAAGATTACGAAGAGCTCTGTCAAAAAACTTCTTTAGAAATCCTTTCACTTTCTAAAAAAAACATCGAAGAAAAAGGAAGTTTTAGTTTGGTGCTCTCGGGTGGCGCCACCCCAAAGGGGATTTATAAAATGATGGCCCGGGAGCCCCATTTCGAGTGGAAAAAAATTCATCTTTTTTGGGGAGATGAAAGATGGGTAGCGCCCGGACACCCTGAGAGTAATTACCGGATGGTAAAAGAAGCGCTTCTTGATCACGCTACTATTCCCCCTGAAAACATTAATCCCATCCGGACAGAAGAAATTGATCCTGAAACTGCAGCTTTATTTTACGAGGAAGACTTAAAATCTTTTTTTAAAGATGAGAAACAAGAAAGAAACCGATTCGATCTTATTTTGTTGGGCGTAGGGGAAGATGGGCACATTGCCTCTCTTTTCCCTAATTCAAAAATATTAAAAGAAGAAAAAAGATGGGTGGTGCCCACTACTAATCCCAGTGATCAGAAGCGTCTTACTTTTACACTACCTTTAATCAATCAAGCCAAAACCATCTTTTTTTTAGCGAGCGGCAAAAAGAAGGCAAATTTAATCAAGACAATTATAAAAAAAGACGAAAATGATTTAATGTTACCAATATTTAAGGTTGAACCTTGTGATGGGCAAATAAAATGGTTTTTAGATAAAGAGGCGGCAGGGAATTTAAAAATTTAAAGAAAGGGGAGTAATAATGGAAGCAAATAAACTTTCGGTAAAAGCATTTGCGATTGCTTGCGCTATTCTTTGGGCAGGCACTGTTCTGATTATGCAAATCGCGCATATTATATGGCCGAATTATGGAGGAGCTTTTTTAGACCTGGTTAAATCGATTTATCCTTTATTTAATGCAGGCCCTACGTTGCGCTCAGTTGCTTATGGTACTGGCTGTGCTGTGATCGACGCTGGTATTGGCGGTTTGATTTTTGCTTGGATCTACAACTTGGCTCTTGGCTGCAAGTGCTGCTGTAAAAAAGAAGGATAATTTCCTAAAAATATTAACCTAGGGCTTAATGGAGCTGTTAAGCCCTAGGTTAAAAGACACTTATTAAGTCTAATTTTTCAAATAAAGACACTTGAAGTCTTCTTTAAACCCCTTAATATATGTTCACACATAGGAATTCAGCTTTATCTTTTATTTATAACCAAAATTGATTTTCCTAAAAGCTTTCAATAGAAAGAATTTTTATTATGGATAAGGAAATTTTACATCGCGATATCAGCGAAATTGTCTCTCGTTGGAAAGACAACGAGGGAAATCTCATTATGATCCTGCATGAGATCCAGAATCGCTACGGATTTGTGCCTCGTGAAGTTTCTTTATATCTCTCAGACCTTCTTGGCGTTCCTTTGGCCCGAATTTATGAAGTTTTGACTTTTTATCACTATTTTAAAATCAACCAGCCTGGTAAATACAAAATATCTGTTTGCATGGGAACAGCTTGTTATTTGAAAGGCGCTCCTGGCCTTTTAAGCGAAATTGGTAACACGCTTAACATTAAAGAGGGCGAAGCCACTAAAGACGGTCTTTTCCAGCTTGAAGTTGTAAGGTGTTTGGGTTGCTGCGGCCTTGCCCCAGTTATTACGGTTAATGATAAAGTTTTTGGAGAAGTTAAAACGAGTGATATCACTAATATTATTGGCGATTATAGCCGAAGCATCACCGATGAGGTTAAGCAGTAGGTAGTTTTATGAAAAAAATAACACGTGAAGATTTGGTTAAAATTCAAAAAGAAAGACCATCTAAAGGTCAAAATTGGATTAAAGTCGGCTATAGCACTTGTGGAATTGCAGCGGGTGCTAAAGAAGTTTTTGATTGTTTCACTGAAGAAGTTAAAAAACGGCGGCTGGATATTAAAGTAAAAAAATGTGGGTGTGCTGGAATGTGTTATGCCGAGCCACTCGTAGAAGTTCAGGCAGAGGGAATGCCGCGTGTTTTTTATGGGAAAGTTGATAAAGAAAAGGCCATTAAAATTTTGGATAAGCACATAGGAGCCAAGATGCTCTTAAACGATCTTATTTATGATGTTCTAGTTCATGAGAAGCGTATTGGAGAGACCCCTTAATGGATAAGAGGATTTATATTCGGGATACTGATCTTAAGGGTAAAGGCAGGACGCAGGATTTTTACAATCGTTTCCTACAAGAGATTAGAGAAAAAAATTTAGCCGATAAAGTTCAATTAATTCGAGTTGCTGATCTGGGCGTTTATGGCAAAGGGATTGCCATGCGAATTTTGCCAAATAATTTTCTTTATACAAATCTTACCGAGAGTCACATCTCTGAAATTATTGAAAAAAGTGTTAGCAATGACAAATTAATCGAAAAGATTAGCGCTGAAGCTGATTCTAAACAACTTCGAATTGTTTTAAGAAATTGCGGAGTGATTGATCCTGAAAGTTTAGAAGACTATATCGCTCACGGTGGTTATCAAGCGCTTGCTAAAGCACTTCTTGATTTGTCTCCGCTTGAAGTTATTGAAGAAATTAAAACCAGCAGCTTAAGAGGTCGAGGTGGCGCTGGGTTTCCCACAGGGCTTAAATGGAAATTAACACATGATGTTGAGTGTGATCAAAAATATGTTATTTGTAATGGTGATGAAGGAGATCCTGGGGCTTATATGGACCGGAGTGTTTTAGAAGGCGATCCTCATTCAGTTATCGAAGGGATGATTATCGAAGGTTATGCCGTAAAAGCCACTAAAGGTTTCTTTTATATTCGGGCTGAATATCCTTTGGCGATCGAACGTATTCAAAAAGCAATTAACGAAGCCGCTACAGCAGGTCTCTTAGGAAAGGGTATTTTAGGCTCAAGTTTTAATTTTGATATTGAAGTGCGTTTGGGCGCTGGAGCTTTTGTTTGCGGAGAAGAGACAGCTCTTATTGCTTCTATCGAAGGTAAGCGCGGCTATCCTCACCCCAGACCGCCATACCCTGCTGTTAAGGGTCTTTGGGGGAAATCAACTATTATTAATAATGTTGAGACTCTGGCTAATATTCCGGTCATTATTGAAAAAGGCGGCAAGTGGTTTTCAGAGGTCGGGATTGAAGGCTCAACAGGTACTAAGGTGTTTGCCGTTACGGGTAAAGTTAAAAATTCAGGACTTGTTGAAGTGCCGATGGGTACAGCGATCAAAGATGTTGTTTTTGGATTGGGCGGAGGAGCTGGAGGAGACAAAGAAGTGAAAGCAATCCAAACTGGAGGACCTTCAGGAGGTGTGATTCCTCAGGATTTTTTTGATACTCCACTTGATTATTCAAGCCTTCAAAAACTTGGTTCCATCATGGGTTCAGGCGGCATGATCGTAATGGATAAAGATGATTGTGTGATTGATATCGTAAAGTTCTATTTAAAATTTTGTGTTGATGAATCTTGTGGCAAATGCACTCCGTGCCGTATTGGTGGCCTTCAAATGTTGAAGATTTTAGACAGAATAGCAGAGGGAAATGCTAATGAGGATGATCTAGAGCTCTTACGTAAGATTTCGTTTACGATGCAAAAAGCTTCACTTTGTGGCCTTGGCCAAACGGCCCCTAACCCAGTTCTTTCAACCTTAAAATATTTTGAAGAGGAATATATAAACCATGTGACACATAAAAGGTGTCCTGCCGGTAAGTGCAGCGGCCTTTTTAATTTTTCTATCATCGAAGAAAAATGTGTCAAATGCGGCATGTGTTTTAGAGCTTGTCCGGTGGATGCGATTTCAGGAGACCGTAAGACGGGTTACATTATTCATCAGGAAAAATGTATTAAATGCGGTAAATGTTTTGAAGTTTGTAAATTTGATGCGGTTTCAAGAGGGTAAAAATGATTAAAGCAATTATTAATAATATCCCCGTAGAAGTAGAAGAAGGTACCAGCATTCTGGATGCCGCTAAAAGTATTCAAGTTGAGATTCCGACTCTCTGTAAACACCCTGACCTAACTGCTTCAGCTGCTTGTGGTCTTTGCGTTGTAAAAATTAAAGGCACTCACAAGATGTTGAGAGCTTGCTGCACACCGATTGAAGATGGTATGGATATTGTTACAAGAGACCCTGAGATTATTGAAATCAGAAGGACCATTGTTGAATTGACACTGTCTAATCACCCCAATGATTGTTTAATTTGTGGACGCAACAATAACTGCGAACTTCAAAAATTAGCAGCTGATTTTGGCATGAGAGAAGAGCCTTTTAAAAAGTTAATTCGAGATATACCAATTGATAAATCAACAGGCACTATGGTAATGGAGCCCGATAAATGTATTAAGTGTGGCCGCTGTGTTGAGGTGTGTCAGCAGGTGCAAGATGTGTGGGCACTCTCATTCTTGCAGCGTGGTTTTAATACTCGGATCTCACCAGCGGGTGATATTCAATTAGGAGATTCGCCCTGTATTCGCTGTGGTCAGTGTGCAGCTCACTGTCCGACAGGCGCCTTGTTTGAAAAAGATGATACAGCTAAGGTCTGGAAACTATTGCAAGATCCGGAAAAGTTTATTGTGGTTCAAATCGCACCGGCTGTCCGCGTAGCTATTGGGGAAGAGTTTGGTTATGAACCAGGTGCTAATTTAACTAAAAAATTGTACGCGCTTTTAAGACGTCTTGGATTTAAGGTTGTTTTTGATACGAATTTCGCGGCTGATGTGACCATCATGGAAGAAGCGAGCGAATTTATTGAAAGGTTTGCTCACAAAAAAGGTGAGCTTCCGCTTATTACGTCTTGCTGCCCTTCCTGGGTGGACTTTATGGAGAAATTTCATTCGGATATGATTCCGAGTTTTTCTTCTGCTAAGTCACCTCATGAAATAATGGGAGTATTAGCTAAAACTTATTATGCAGAGCAAAAGGGAATCGATCCTTCCAAGATCATAATGGTTTCAGTCATGCCTTGCACTTCTAAGAAGTATGAAATTACCCGTGCCGATGAGATGTTTGCTTCTGGCTTCCAGGATGTCGATGCGGTGATTACAACCCGTGAATTAGCTCGAATGGTAAAGCAAGCCGGTGTAGATTTTAAAGATCTTCCCGATGAAGACCCGGATCATATCTTGGGAGACTATTCAGGTGCCGGAACCATTTTTGGTGTCACAGGCGGAGTGATGGAAGCGGCCCTTAGAACCGCCGCTTCTTTTATCACAGGCAAGCCACTACCTAAGGTAGAGTTTCAAGATGTGAGAGGTCTCGGGGGCATTAAAGAAACTTCAGTTACGATTAATGACCAAGAAATAAAAATTGCTGTGGCACACGGCTCGGCTAATGTTTCGCATGTTTTAGATAAGGTGCGCGAAGCCAAGAAAAATAAAGAGCCACTTCCATACCATTTTATTGAAGTGATGGCGTGCCCGGGCGGCTGTATTGGGGGCGGAGGCCAGCCGTATGGTGTTACTGATGAGGTTAGACGAAAACGCACCAAAGGCATTTATGGGGATGATGAGAAGCAAGCCGTAAGATGTTCTCATGAAAACCCCTACGTCCAGAAGCTTTACCATGAATATTTGGGTAAGCCTCTAGGTAAAAAGTCGCATAAGCTGCTTCATACTGAATACAAGGCGAGGCCTCAGTATAAGCGGTAGATAAATATTAAATTTTAGGGTAAGATACCCTTAGTTTCCTGCGGAGAGGGATTAAGGTCCTGAGTCCAAGGGCAATTGTGATTCAACTACGCTTAATAGTTCTATCCCAATTTCACCGCAGGAAAAGTGGAATTGGGTTTTTTTATTCCCCATCAAGGAGAAATTACTAAATGGAAAAGCGCTTAGGTTTTATAGGTATTATTATCGATGATCGTAAAAAAGCAGCCGAATCGATCAATCGATTACTTTCTAAATATTCTAATATTCTTTTAGCTAGACTTGGGTTGCCTTATAAAGAAAAAGATTGTTCAGTAATCACCTTAATTGTAGATGCTACAACTGATGAACTAGGTTCTTTAACCGGTGAATTGGGCGGTCTCGAAGGAGTTTCAGTCAAATCAGCCCTATCAAAACCCAAGAAAACAAAAGAGAAAATATTAAGTTAATTATTATGAAAAAAACTCCCAAATCATTACGACTTCAAATTGGTCTTTTTGGCAGAACCAATGTGGGAAAGTCAAGCTTCTTGAACTTAGTCACAGGGCAAGACGCGGCTATTACCTCATCCGTGGCCGGAACGACCACTGACGTTGTTGAAAAGCCAATGGAGTTACTTCCGATCGGCCCTGTTATGTTTTTAGATACGGGCGGCATTGATGATACTTCGGTTTTAGCAGAACAACGCACCCAAAGAACCAAAAAGATTTTTGGCCGGTCTGATATTGCTATTTTAATTACAGAGCCCAATAAGTGGGGTGAATTTGAGGATTTAGTTTCCGCCGAAGCAAAGCATCACAATGTTTCACTCATTGTTGTTATTAATAAAATCGATGAGGAAACCCCCGCAGATTCGTTTATCTGCAAAATAAAAGAAGAAACTCAGAGTATCGTTTTATGTTCAAGCGTTATATTCGAAAACCGTGATGAGGTGGTGATTCGATTAAAAGAAGAGATTATCAAAATTTGTCCCGAAGATTTTATCACTCCCCCTGCTCTAATTAATGACTTGATGCCTGATAAGGGATTGGCAGCTCTTATCATTCCTATTGATATCGAAGCTCCTAAGGGACGTATTATTTTGCCCCAGGTGCAAACAATTCGAGATGCCTTGGATGGGGACAGTGCCGCTTTGATTGTAAAGGAACATCAGTATAGTTATTTTTTAAATAACCTTAAAGCGCCACCCGATCTTGTCGTTTGTGACTCGCAAGTTGTAGACCGCATGGTGCGTGAAACACCATCAAATGTTAAGTGCACAACATTTTCTATCCTTTTTTCAAGATATAAAGGCGACCTGATTGAAATGGCACGGGGCACTGCCCATATTCACGCTTTAAAACCGGGTGATAAGGTTTTGGTAGCCGAATCGTGCAGTCATCACGCGATGGAAGATGACATCGGAAGAGTTAAAATGCCCAAATGGTTTAATAATTTCTTAGGAGGAGAGCTTCAGTTTGATGTCTTCTCGGGCCGTGATTATCCGGAAAATTTAAAAGATTATAAATTAGTTATCCTTTGCGGATCTTGCATGATTACAAGGCGTGAAACGCTCTTTCGTATTCAGGAAGCCAGGCGAGCCGGAATTCCTGTTACCAATTACGGTCTTGCGATTTCTTTATTGCAGGAAGTTTTGGAAAGAGTCTTGGAGCCTTTTCCTCTTGCCAAGGGAGCTTATTTGGAAGAAAAAAATAATATGAGAATTGGAGTAGAAGTATGACAGTAGAAGCGGAATCGACTCATTCATGGGTTAAAGAAAGAATTAAAGAAGACGAAATTACGCGTTTCTTAGATAACGGTAAAGATTTTATTCCGGATCAGGAGATAACAGAGCATATTGAGGCGAATAAAAACCCTGACCCTAAGCGTATCCGCGATATTCTCGATAAATCATTAGCTATTCAAAATTTAGATCCTGCTGAAACTGCAAGCCTGATCCATGTAACAGACGAAGCCTTGCTTGACGAGATGTGTCAGACCGCCCTTAAGGTAAAGAAGAAAGTTTATGATAATCGAATTGTGACCTTCGCCCCTCTCTATATGGGAAACCTCTGCGTTAATAACTGTGCTTATTGTGGATTTAGAGATTCGAACGAAGCGATTAGCCGGGGCGTTTTAACCGACGAAGATATTCGTAGCGAGGTCCGCACCTTAGCAGGCGCTATTGGACATAAACGGTTGATCGCAGTTTACGGCGAACATCCTTCAACAGACATTGATTACATGGTTCGAAGCATTGAAACCATTTATGATACCAAAGTTAAAACTCGAAATGGTAAAGCCACAGATGGTATACGACGAGTGAATGTGAATGCCGCTCCTTTGTCGGTTGATGCTTTAAAAAAGTTGTATGGAGTCGGGATCGGGACGTATCAAGTATTTCAAGAGTCTTATCACAAAGAAACCTATGCCAAAATGCACCCTAAAGGAACTTTAAAGTCTCATTATTTATGGCGGCTTTATTGTATGCACAGAGCCCTTGAGGCTGGTTTTGATGATGTGGGAATCGGAGCGCTTTTTGGTCTTTATGATTGGCGTTTTGAAGTGATGGGGCTTTTGTATCATGCCCGCGAACTGGAGGAGAAGCTTGGAATTGGGCCGCATACCATTTCTTTTCCGCGTTTAGAACCTGCGATTAACACTCCTTTTACGGAACGTTCTCCTTATGAGGTATCGGATGAAGAGCTTAAACGTATTATTTTGATCCTTCGTTTATCTGTTCCTCACGTCGGTATGATTATCACAGCCCGCGAAGATCAAGAAATGCGCCGTGCGGCGATTTCGATGGGTGTCACACAAACCGATGCCTCAACAAAAATCGGTGTGGGCACTTATAGCAATACCAATATTTGCCAAGCCGAAGATAAGCAGCAATTTCGTCTAGGAGATACGAGAAGCCTGGATGAAGTTGTCCGCGAATTAGCTGAGATGGGTTATATCACATCTTTCTGCACAGCTGGCTATCGGTGCGGAAGAACTGGCAAATGTATTATGGATCTTTTGCGTTCGGGCCAAGAGGGGAAATTCTGTAAGCTGAATGCTGTTCTGACGTATCAGGAGTGGTTGGATGACTTTGCTTCACCTAAGACGAAAGCAGTAGCCCGTCCTGTTATGCAAAAAGAGGTCCAGCAAATTAAAGAACGTATGCCCAAAATGTTTCCGACATTTCAGGATTACTATAAAAGGATCCAAGGTGGCGAACGAGATCTCTATCTCTAGTGAGTTCTTGCTTGATTTTCAAGCCCTAGCTCGCGAACTTGAAAAAAAGCATCCAATCAAAGTCCAGCTTGTAAAAATTACCGGTAAACGATGGTCTTATATAGCAGGTCACACCATGGTAGCGCACGATTGTTTTGCCAGACCCCTTCCGTTGGGTAAAAACCTGGGATTAATGGTTTATTTTGAAGGTAAGCTTACTATGACGGACGAAGAGGTAGCAGCGCACTTCAAAAGCCTAGTAGAGAAAAAATGATGACCACGCTTTTAAAAAACCTCGAATTTAACAGAGAAACAATCAAAACTTTTTTAAATTCAGAAGACCCAGAGACTATTCAGGAGCTTTATGATGAAGCTTATCGCACAAAAACACACACGGTTTATTTTAGGGGGATTATCGAGCTAAGTAATATTTGTGAGAAGAATTGTTTTTATTGTGGTATTCGCCATGATCGCGATATCCATCGTTATTTGATGCCAAAAGAAGAAATTTTAAAAGCAGCTGAATTTGCTTATCAAAATGATTATGGATCAATTGTTTTACAGTCGGGCGAAAGGAAAGATAAACATTTTATCGGCTTTATTGAGGATCTTGTTAGATCTATTAAAGAGATAAGTAAAAACTCTCTTGGGATTACCTTATCCTGCGGAGAGCAGACAGAAGAAACTTATAAAAGGTGGTTTTGTGCCGGCGCTCACCGGTATCTGCTTCGAATCGAAACTTCTAGTAGAGAGCTTTATCAAAAACTCCATCCTGAAAATCACGATTTTGATCAAAGACTTGATTGTCTTAAAACACTTAAGAAAATTAATTATCAAGTCGGAACAGGGGTTATGATTGGCCTTCCTTTTCAAACCATCGATGATTTAGCAGAAGACATTTTATTTTTCAAACGGGAAGAAATTGACATGATTGGAATGGGCCCTTATGTGAGTCACGCCGATACACCTCTAGGGGCTTCTGTCTCTAATTCAGAAGCAGAGAAGGAAAAGCGAC
>CAZLUT010000012.1:0-29938 GCA_964562805.1 uncultured bacterium
ATAAACTATCAGATAAAGACCGCGCCCGGCACTAGGATCTTCTTTGGTAGAGACTTCTGATACCAAATCACGAAAATCCGCATAAGAAATCCCGCGAGCAACCTTGATATTTTCCATCATTTGCTCCGTCATTCCGGGACCGTTATCATTTATTTCGATAACAATGTTGGATCCGTCTCGGTAAGCCTCGATCATTACCTTCAGATCCTCTAGGTCCTCAATCTTTTCATCCCGCCCCTCAATAGCATTTTTGAAAGCTTCGCCCAAAAGAAATAAAAAAATCACATTCCACTCATCTAAATTAGAGGCTGAAGTAAGTTTTCCCTCTTTTCTACCGGCTTCCGGCTGATAAATTCTTAACTTTAAATCGTTTGGAATTTCTATCTGCACATTGTTCCGGTAAGCTCTGATGGTTCCGCTCATATACGTTTTGACAAATGCATCGATGCGACCGCTGATATTAACCTCATCGATTCCAGCCTCTTTGAGAATTTGGTCTTCGAGGAGGAGGGATGCACCCCAAAAGGGAATAAAATCAATGACGGAAGGGAAAATTAGCCTCACAACCGTGCCGCTCAAATCTTTTCCCACTTCTTCCATCGGTTCTGTTTCGATCTCAACCCTTCCACCTAAATATTTCGTTTTATAAGCAATGTTAGCTAATCCATTCCCATACGAATCACGACTGTCCTTCGTTGAAGCTCTCTTTGAAATACTATATGCTTCTTCAAGTGAATCAGTCTCTAGAAGAGCAGGGATTATCTCCGCTATTTCTTTGGGGATACCCGGACCATTATCAGCTATTTCTATAATTACATTTTCATCCTTTTCAAACATCTTGACTTTGATTTTAAAATTCGGAACCTCGGTTACAGCTGTGCCTTTCCGGCCCATTGCCGAATTATCAATAATTTCCAAAAAAGTATCCTCGAGATTACTTATCCAATCTGTAAAGGTAGGTGGTATATTTTTGTTATCTCTGAATTTGAAAGGTGGAAAATTCTGAACGGTTAGCCGGGGCTCATCGGCTATAGAATAAGTCAAATCACGGAGGGGTGGGTTCGAAGAATCTAAGCGATAGTCTGAAATGATGCCCCTTACAATCTCTTCCATATCAACCTGATGCCGGCCCAAATCTCCCAGACTTTTGCCGATCGCCTTCCCAACTCCGACAACTTTTGCGTTGGCAAAAATCAGCTTCGGAATAATTTCCCCGCGTTTATCACGGCTTCTTGCAGCAATTGAAACGAGTTCGCGGGTAGCCTCTTCGGGCAAGATATCAAATGTCGGCTGTCTTGCGGCCGTAGCTCGTCCATAAAAAGGTTTTTCATAAGGATAGTAACCCCCCGACATCAAATAATCATAACGCTCCTCGTGGATCGGATCATTTTTAGTAATTCTGGGCGAAACTAAAACGTAAGAAATCTTTTCTTTTTCCAAGAACTCCGTAATACCATCTTTATGAAAACCTCCGGTAACCAAGATAATAGGCGACGGGGAATCCAATTCCCTTTTTATATTTTCTTTAAAATTTGAGTCGCGTTTAAGCGCTAATTGATAAAACTTCTCTTGGTTCTCGATCAGTTCTTCCCATCTGTTTGAAAGCACCAGGGTTTTCTTTAAGTTGTTTGCGAGAAAATGCGCGGCTTTAACGGTGCTGAAATCTTTAGCCCGTTTTTTAAGCTGTTCGTATTCAAGTAAGGTGATCGAAAAATGATTTAACTTATTAAAAAGCTCAATTGTTTTCTGAAACTCAAAAACTTCTTTTGCCTTTTTCCCCGGCATAAATTTCTTAACAAAATCATCTTCAAATTGATTTAACTCCTCAAAAAATTCTTTTGCATTCACTTTCCCAAGCTTCTGATTTATCTCTTCCTCTTCTTCCTTGCTCAACCTCTTCTTTCCCAAACTCGTAACTACCACGCCAAGTATCGGGTATTCACTCGGCGCTCGGCGCTCGGCGCTTCATGGTAAATCTTCATTGCCCGGAAAAGATAATCCGCCAATGACAACTTATCCTCTTCAAATCGTTTCTTTAACTTTTTCCAACTTCTGATTTCTTTCGGGTAGAGTTTCCCCGCCAAAGCATTGAGGTATTTAGAAATCTTTCCCAGATCTTCGGAAATCCATTCCCGGTTCTTGGCACCCTCCTCGTAGGCCTTAATATCTCCAAGATAATCATTTATATTTTCAATGCCTATCAGCTGATAGTCTTGTTCTCGATTAATGTAAGCATACTGAGCGCCCGTAAGCCTCAGATAATCCATGAAAAATCGTGAAACTTTTTCTTTTAGTTCAGGGTCATCAAAATCAAAAAGGCTGTCAAAAGGATATTCACCCTCATACCCTTCAACCAGAACTTTCTGGACCCCATATTGCCCGACTAAACTATTAATTAATCCCGCAATATTTTCTTGAGCCTCAAAAGAATTGTGCGCGTCTTGAATATAGATGATTGGGAATGCTGAAGTGCCCACATAAGCCTTTTCAACACCCGCAAGTTTTTCTGGTATCTTAATCTCGGATCTTAGATCTTGGATCTTGGAACTATTTTCCGCATAGCTTACCGGAGGCGCTGTAGCAAGCACACTAAAGCATAAGAAGATTACTGATGTCAGAAAGCTCACTGTCTTTATACACTTTTTCACACTACTATCCCCTCCTCGCATAAAGAGGCATAAAAAACATCACTTGTTGTATTCTTCACACTAAAAAAATAACGCAAAAAACACACAACCTTTAACTGTTAAAGAATGCCCGGTTTTCACCTAAAAATCAAATTTTAGAACCATTTTAATTAGGGACACATCCTATTTTTTAAGAAAACAGGATGTGTCCCTAATTAAATTTTCCGGTTTCGGCGGCTTTTTTGAATTTTTTAAATATCAGGTTTCTGACGTGCCGAAATTCACTGACGATCTCTTCAGTAACCTTTTTATTGTGAGGTGGGTCTGGAAAAGGCCAATGTAGTCGCTTTGTTTTTCCGGGAAAATAAGGGCACGATTCATTCGCGTTATCACAAACTGTAATAACATAATCCATTTCGATATCTTTAAACTCACCTAGGTGTTTGGACCGATGGCCAGAAATATCAATTCCTTTTTCCCTCATAACTTGAATAGCTATAGGGTTTACCTGAGAAGATTTAGTCCCGGCACTATAGACTTCAAATTTATCTCCACCAAAAAACCGCAGCGCTCCTTCTGCCATCTGCGAACGACAAGAGTTTCCCGTACAAAGAATTAATACTTTCTTTTTCATGTCAAATAATTCCTGAGGCGAGACCAAGTGCAATGGCAACCAGCATAACAGTAACAAGCTTCTTAACAGCCTCAAACGTTATTTTGTGCAGAAACTTTCTTGCAAGAAACGCCCCTATGAAAGCAGATATGACAGCGGTTATCACCATCCCCAAATTTGTCCCCAGATCCAGTTTTGAAAAATAACCTCCATAAACAGTCAAGCGGCAAACATCAACGAGACACGCAATCACAACCCCCGTTCCAATAAATTGCTCTTTTGAAAGATTGTATTTCATTAAAAAGGTGCTTCGAAGCGCACCCTGATGCCCTGAAAGCCCGCCGAAAAAGCCGCTTAAAAGACCGCCTATCGGAAGAAAAAATCTCTCAAGCTTACCTTTCTTGAGAAAATTAAATTCCGTAAAAGCAAAAAAAATCATGAGTGCCGCAATAACCAATTTAACAGGCAAAATTTGGAAGGCTTTATCAAAAAGCTGATATTCAAACAGCGCTCCCCTTTCAGTAAGCCAGATCAGCGTAAAAGCGCCTAAAAATGCGGTAATGATTGCCGGAATACCAAACTCAAAAACAATCCGCTTCTTGGCATGTTTACCCAAAAGAATCAATTTGAAAATGTTATTCAGAAAATGAACAAGAGCTGTCATCGCGACGGCAACTTCGATCGGAAAAAAGACGGCAAAAACAGGAAGTAAGAGTGTGCCGAGGCCAAAACCGGAAAATAAGGTCAGGCCTGAAATTAAGAAGGCGCTTACGCCAACTAAAAAATATTCCATCAGCCGCCTTTTAAAACACTAGTTTTAGCTTTGTACCAAAAATACTTTGGCTATTCCAGTTATTTTTACTTCTACTGGCCTGCCAAAGATAAAAAATATTGCCTTTAAGGTGTTTCCATATTTTTATTGATACACCGCCATAGAGACGGTTACGATTTAACTGTTTCTTATAAAAATCAACAAAGATTTCATCAGCAATGTAAGGCCGAATTTCAAAACGTGTTAATTTCCATGGCAGTTTAACCGTGAATTTATTCCGATACCGCCACCTGTCATCAGCACTTTCTATTCCCCGGTATTCAAAGCGGCTCCTGGTACTCAAATCAAAGCCAAACAATTTATGTTTTAACGTTGCATTCATATGAAGATTGTTTCCATTAAGCCAGCCTTCCCCGGGAGCCTTAAAAAAAATTGATCTGTAATTGACTCCTAAATCAAGCCACTTACCAATCCCGGAATAAACAAGGCCCACATCCGTATGCTGGTAATAAAAGCCCAAACCGCCCGTCCTAAAACGAAATTCCCCTTCAACAGTCGCTTTCAAATCTTTATGAAAATTCCACTCGGCGCCTTCTGTGTTCCAATATTGAAATTTGCTATCTGCGAAGGCTTCGGGGCAATTAATAAATGACGACAACATTACCAAACAAAGAACAGCGATAAAACCTATTCGAATAATTTTTGCTTGGAAATGGCTTTTCTTCTTCATGTTCTTCAATTCTCCTTTTTCTTATCAAAATAATCAAGGTCTGTAACAGGCATAATGACAGATGTTGCAATATTCCCAAGATGCGACCCTATTCTTTTAAAATAGCGTAAAACCAAAGCTGAGCAAACCGCTAAATTTGTTTCCAAATTGCTTGCTGCTATTTTTTCAAGCTCCTCATCGCACCCTTTAACAATCTTTCGTTCAAGATTCATTATTTCATTCGCCACCTCTTCATTAGACTCCAAGAAACACTCTCTAGTCTTTTGAAAAATAATAATAAGTTTTTTGTCCATCTCATCAAACAGTTCTCGAAATTGTTCTTGGCTCAAGTTTTTTTGAAGAAGCTTTGAGACCTCAAACAAATTTTTTGAATAATCTCCTAATCTTTCTGCATCTTTAACTACACTCATTAAAATCAAAGAAACAGGCACATCTACAGTGGGCTGAAAAGAAAGATGCTCTAAAACTTTTCTTCGAATATTTCTCTCGGCTTCATTAATTTTTTTATCTATCTCATAGATCTTATCTGTTTCACTAATAGGGTTATTAATAAGACTTTTACAAGAAATGGCAAAGATCGTCTCACCATCTTTTAACATTTCCTCAAAATCTTTTAGCACTTCGGAAAGAAAATCTTTTCCTTTCCAAAAGTTGATCAAATTTTTAAACATATCCTCACCACCTCCTATTTCAAAAATTTAGATATTGTTATTAGTAATGCAGGTACAATAAAAAATGCACTAAAAACATAGATAACCGCATATCTTCTTTTTTTATGCGCCAAATTACCTAAATTTTTAGCTAAACTTATAGGTATTTTCCTAAAAATAGAAATCGGGTAAATAAAAACAACGCCGAAAATATTAAATAAAAAATGAACAAAAGCAATAATAATAGCCGAAGGATTTCCAGTTGCAAAAGAAGCTAGAATTGCTGTTGCTGTCGTCCCGACATTAGCCCCTAAAGTTAAGGGGAAAACAGCTTCGATAGTTAAAATGCCGCCGGCGATCAACGGCACTAAAAGAGCGGTAGTAATTGAGCTGCTTTGGACCAAAATTGTAAATACTAAACCAACTAAAATAACTAAAACGCCCTTTCTTCCAATAATACGGTCAATAACAGTCTCCGCGCTTCGGGCAATAAGAGTCTTCATTAATTTAACAATGAAAAACAAGCAGAAGAACAAAATAATTATTGAAAGAACCAGCATTAGTATATAAACAATATGTTGCGGAATATGAAATGAGTGCGCGAGAACATCCTTTACCCAATAAACAACGGGTTTTGTTGCGGTTTTGATCGGACTTGTAAACTTAAACCCTCCCACATCAGTAAATAGATGGCTTAAAAGGGTTGCTGACTTTTGAAGAAATCCCGTCGCAAGCTCCAGAGGAAACATAATTGCAACGCAAATAAGATTGAAAAAATCATGGACGGTGGCTCCGGCTATAGCTCGTTTAAATTCTTCGCGCCTGCTGACGTGCCCCAAAGAAACGAGCGTATTCGTAACTGTTGTCCCAATATTAGCCCCCAAGATAATAGGAACTGCATTTGATATGGTAAGCACTCCCCCGCCTACCATCCCTACCACCATAGAAGTTGTCGTGGAGGAGCTTTGAATCAGGCTTGTCGCTAGGATTCCAATGAATAAACCAATAAACGGGTTTGAAGTAGTGCGGATTAAGTCTTCGGCAAAACCCTTACCAAAGCCTTTAAAAGCTGTTCCCATTAGACCGATGCTAACCAAAAAGAAATAAAGCAGCACGAAAACAAGTATTAGTTTTATTATTGCTTTGTATCGTTCCTGCTTCATATTTTCTTTCTGAGCTTTCAGGTTAATTACGGGCGCATTACACACCTTTTATGTGAAGAAAATATGAAAGAAATGTGAAGGTTGTGTGAAGATTAAAAACTAGCTCTTAGGCAGAAGAACCGTAACCTTGGTACCGCTTTCCATCTGGCTCACGACATCAACGCTACCTTTGTGAAGGGTAACAATATGTTTCACAATTGAGAGCCCCAGCCCAGTTCCCCCTAATTTACGAGAACGAGCCTTATCAACCCTGTAGAACCGCTCAAAAATTCTATCTAAATGCTCCTTGGGAATCCCAATTCCGTTATCCTCAACAGTAAAAATGAGGGCGTTATTTTTATCAGATAAGAGAATTTGGATATTTCCCTTTTCTTTTGTATATTTAATAGCATTTGCTATTAAGTTCACTATCACTTGTTCAAGTTTAAGCTTATCAGCTTGAATATCAAAATTTTCGCCCTCAAAATTTGTCTCAAGCTTATGTTCTTTTTGAGATAAGGCATGTCCAAAACCCAAAATAACTTCATTTAATAAATCCTTTAAATTAAATTCTTTCTTTTCTATTTTTTCTTTGCTGTACTCCAACTCTGTTAGAGACAATAGATCATCAACAATGCTTGTTAGCTGGTTGGTGTGCTTTTTAATAATGGAAAGGAATCTCGTGGCCGTTTCCTTATCATTAATAGCGCCATCTTCCAAGGTTTCGACAAACCCTTTTATGGAAGTTAAGGGAGTTTTTAGCTCATGGGAAACATTAGCAACAAAATCTGTTCGTACTTGGTTCATTTTTTTTAAGCTATCAATATTATTCTGCAGTTCATCGGCCATCTGGTTAAGCGATTTTGCTAATTGACCCAATTCATCTTGAGTTTTAAGAGATGCTCTTTTACTAAAATCTCCTTTTGCGATGCGTTCGGCGATCTCTTTCATTTCGGCAATGGGCCGGCTGATACCTCTTGAAATTAAATACCCAATAATAAGAGTAATAATAACTGCGATAATGCCGCCTATAAGCACAATGCGATAAATAAATTGAATTTGCTCTTCCACCTCAGAAAGTGGCATCGAAAGTCTTACAACACCAAGTGTTTTATCTCCCATTTTGACACTTTGGGCTACGTATTTCATGTTGTAACCAAGGGTATCGCTAAAACGGATGCTTTGCCCCTCTCCCCTTTTAATTGCCTTGCTAATCTCTAACCGGTCCGAATGATTTTCCATTGTGCGAGGATCTTTTTCAGAGTCGCTTAAAACTTCACCGCCTGGGGTGATAACAGTGATCCGAAGACTTAATTGATCAGCTAAATTTTGAGTTGCTTTCTGAAGAGCCGTTAAATTATGTTCGGTGAGATTAGTCTCAAATAGTTTGCCCGCCAACAATGCATTGCTTAATAATTTGTCAGAAATTTTTTCTTCATAATAATCCCGCAATTTTAAACTTACAAAAAAATTCAAAATTAATACCGAAATTAATATCAGAAAAATAAAAGCACCCAGAAACTTCCAAACAATCTTTTCTTTCATATCACACTTCCCGAAATCTATAACCAACCCCTCTAACTGTTTCAATGCTGTCTTTTAAAGGTCCCATTTTTTTTCTTAAGGACTTTATGTGGGCATCAACCGTGCGGTCATAAACAGCTGACTCATAACCAAATACGCTATTTAGAAGATTTTCCCGGCTCAAAACAATTCCGGGTCTAAATACCATATGAGCAAGCAATTTAAATTCGGTTAGGGTCAAGCTAACCTCACTCCCTGCAATTTTAACCTGATGTTTTTCCTTATCGATGGTGATTTTACTTGCGGGTTTTTTATCCTTTTCAATTCCCGGCCGACCCCTTCTTAAAACAGCCTTAGCTCTCGCGATTAATTCCCGGGGGCTAAAAGGCTTTGTCATATAATCATCTGCCCCCAACTCTAAACCTTCGACCTTATCAGTCTCCTGAGATCTTGCGCTAAGAATAATGATAGGGGTGCGCTGTGTTTTTCTTTGAGCTTTAAGCTGTTTACAAACCTCAAATCCAGTTAAACCAGGCAACATAAGATCTAAAATAATTAAATCGGGCTTTTCCTTAAGAACTGTCTCTTGTGCCTTTTTACCATTAGAGACAGAACTCGTGGCATAACCTGCTTTTTTGAGGTTGTATTCAATCACCTCGACAATATCTCTTTCATCTTCAATGATTAAAATTTTCTGCTTCATAATTTCAATTTTATATTAATCCCATCCTAAGCTGTAGATTAATTAATAGTAAGATTAAAAAAAGCAAATTTCATTTTACAGATAAGATTACAATTCATATACTTCCGCCGTCAGTAATTATAAATCACAATTATATTAATTGATAAAAATTTAGGATTATGTGTGAGCAACCAAGCAACAAATCGTCTGTATAATGCGATTGATTTAACCATTAAAATTCTCGGGGCAATCCTCTTCTTGTATCTATTCCTGGTCAGCATTAAGCTGATGGGCACTTCCTTGAAGCTCTTTGGGAAAGATTTTGCTGAAAACTTAATCCGTTCGACTTCGAATCCTTTCATCGGTCTTTTTATTGGTATTTTAGCAACCAGTATCATTCAAAGCTCTTCAACAACAACCTCAATTGTAGTGGGTCTAGCTGGAAGCGGAATGCTCCCGATTGAACTGGCAATCCCCATTATTATGGGTGCCAATATCGGAACCACTATTACAAACGTATTGGTATCTTTAACTTTTATTACTCGAAAAGAAGATTTTAGACGAGCCTTCTCGGGTGCCACGGTCCATGACTTCTTCAACCTGTTCACTGTTATCACTCTCTTTCCTCTGGAGCTTAAATTTGGAATTATTAGAAAAAGCGCTCTTTTTCTAACTAAGCTATTCGAAGGAGTGGGTGGAGCTAAGTTTACAAGCCCTTTAAAAATCATTATTGACCCGGCTGTCAGCACCATTAAACACTTTTTTATAGATACCCTTGGAATGAATCCAACTCCTGCAGGAATTTTCATGCTGGTCTTGTCTCTCGCCATTATTATCGTAGCACTCATTTTCCTAACAAAAACCATGCGCGCTCTCATCATTAACAAGGCTGAAGTTTTTGTGGATCGGTACCTTTTTAGAAACGACTTAACCGCCGTTCTTTTGGGAATAAGCATGACAGTATTAGTCCAAAGCAGCTCGATTACAACCTCCCTCATTATTCCTCTTGTGGGTGCGGGGATCATCACAATACACCGGGTTTACCCCTATACTTTAGGAGCGAATGTAGGAACTACCTGCACAGCTCTTTTAGCGTCTCTAGCAACCATAAGCATCAGTAAAACAACTGGGGTTATTAATGCCGTCGGTGTAACAGCGGCTTTTGCGCATTTGATGTTTAATATTTTTGGAATTGCAATTTTTTATCCTTTAAAAAAACTACCGATCTTCTGCGCTCAAAAATTAGCAGACTTGGCGGTAGAATCAAAAAGGTGGGCCCTTATATTTGTAGGCGGCATTTTCTTTATTATGCCCCTGATAATAATATTTTTATCAAATTGGTTATTAAAATAAAACTTTTATCCAGAATAGTTTCAAATAGTCGTATATTAGTAAGGAGAGCGAGGTAAATAATATGTTAAAACAACTCATTGCCTATTGGAAAAATGAACAGTTTATGGGCCAAGTGGTTCAAGAATTTGGAGAAATGATAAGTGACGCGGAATATGTCTTCACTAAATCCTGGGAAGCTATTTCTGACCATATTAAGCCGGAAGATGTTAAAAAGGACATTTACGGAAAAGATAAGGCTGTTAATAAAAAAGAGCGTGATATACGAAGAAAATTAATGGAACACCTCTCATTTAATCCGCGTCAAGACACCTCAGGCTGCCTGGCTATCATGAGCTTGGTTAAAGATGTGGAAAGAATTGGAGATTATTCCAAAAATATATTTGATCTTCGCCTTATGCTTGGAGAATCTATTAAAGGCATGAGATTCTTTGAGGACTTCTTGAAGATTCAGAGGCAAATCGCCGAGCATTTTCCTAAAATTAAAAAAGCTTTTTTAGATTCAGACGAGGAATTAGCAAGAGAGATCCTAAAAAAATACACTTCTGTCAAAGAAGATTGTAACAAAATCTTGAAAGAACTATTTATCATCGAAATCTCATCCAAAGAAGCTGTAGCAACTGCACTGCTTTCACCTTATCTCAAAAGAATCAATTCTCACCTAAGTAATGTCGCGAGCGGGATTATTCTGCCAATTAATGAGATTGATTTCGTCAGGGGCGATCTTCTGGAATAGATCTAAGATCCAAGATCTGAGTGCCAAGAAAATGAAAATAGGGATAGATTAAAAATCTATCCCTATTTTTTTATATAAATAACTAGCGGCGCGTTGAAACGGCGTGTGTTGCCACACCGTAGAACATTTCGGCACATTCCATAAGAGTCTCCGATAAAGTCGGATGAGGGTGAATAATATTACCCAATTCTTTTGCGGTAAGCTCATGTTCAACTGCCAAAGCGCCTTCTGCGATCAATTCTCCGGCTCCGTGCCCCGCCAAACCGACGCCCAGAATTTTTTCCGATTTAGGATCAATAATTAATTTCGTAACACCATCGGTACGATCCATCGTAAGAGCGCGTCCTGAAGCAGACCAAGGGAACCGGGAAACCTTTACTTCAATACCCTTTTGCTTGGCTTCTGTTTCCGTCAAGCCGCACCAGGCGATTTCAGGATCAGTAAAAACTACTGCCGGAATAACTGGTTCTTTAAAAAATTTATATTCGCCTAGAATTGATTCAACCGCAATACGGGCTTCTTTAGATGCCTTGTGAGCCAACTGGATGCCGCCTGCCACATCTCCGATCGCATAAATTTGAGAATCAGCGGTTTCCTTGTGTTGATTAACTTTTACAAAACCTTTTTCATCCAGCTGAATGCCGGTATTCTCGAGCCCTAACCCCTCGGTATTCGGGCGTCTTCCAACAGAAACCAGGACTTGATCAAAAGAAGCTTCTTTTTCCTGGCTACTCTCTCCCATCCAAACTTTAATCAGCTTTCCCTTAACTTCAATCTTTGTCACCTTGGTATTCAGATGGATTTCCTTAAAATTTTCAGATGCGTACTTTTTCACAGGGCGCGCCAGATCAGGATCAGCCCCCGTCAAAATCGAATCAAGCGCTTCAACAATTGTTACCTCACTGCCTAAACTTGCGTAAACAGTACCTAGCTCCATTCCAATATAGCCGCCGCCAATTATTAAAAGAGTTTCCGGGATTTTACGGAGTTCTAACGCCTCGGTTGAAGTTATAACACTTGAACTCCCTATATTTAGAAATTGCGGGAGTGCCGGAGTAGAGCCGGTTGCTAAAATTGCCTTACCACAAGTTACTACTTTTTTTTCAGCGCCTTTCGTAACTTGGATTGTGTTAGGTCCTTCAAAACGTGCAGTACCCTCTAGAACTTCGACATTCCGTCTTTTTGCTAAACCCCGGATACCTTGGCTGAGCTTTCCCACGACAGATTCTTTCCAGGTTTTAAGAGTGTTGATATTTATTTTCGGTTCATTAAACTGAATGCCGCGGTTAAAAGATTCCTTGGACTCCCGGATAATCTTAGAAGCATTCAAAAAAGCCTTGGAAGGAATGCAGCCTCGATTAAGACAGGTGCCGCCCAGTTGTTCATCTGAATCAATTAAAACAACTTTTTTACCTTTATCGGCAGCATAGAAAGCGGCCGTATAACCGCCAGGACCTGCTCCAATAACTGCTATATCAGTTTTTACTTCTTCCACTGTTTCTACCCCTCAGATCTTAGATCTAAGATCTTAGTTCTTAGTGCTCGCCAGCGTTTTGCTGGCGATTTCATAAAGTGCGGCGGAAATATCTTTAGTATTTAAGATCCGCTCGAGAACCTCTTTCATCAAACTTTTTCTTACTACATCCAGCTTGGCATATTTTCTAAACAGAACCGCGAAGCGCGCTGCCATGCTTGGATTAAATTTATCAATTTCCAGGATCTTGTCAGCTAAAAAAACATATCCCTCGCCTGAGCGATCATGAAATCTTACTAAGTTCTGAGCAAAAACACCATAAAGTGAACGCTGTTTATTAGGGTTCTTTAAGTCAAAAGCCGGATCATTCCCTAGAGCCTTTACCCTTTTTAAAGTTCCTTCAAGCTTTGAAGAGGCCTGGACGGCAAACCACTTGTTAATTACTGTGGGATCATGTTTCCATTTCCCATAAAAAACTTTTAACGCTTCTTCCTTTTCTTTTGATTCAGTATCACAGAGAAGCCTGAGGGCCGCGAGACAATCGGTCATGTTAGTTGCTTTTTGAAATTGATTATATTCCATTGAAATGTCTTCCTGCTTTTCCAGGGCAGATAAATATCTGAGACACATATTTCGTAAAGTTCGTTTTCCGATTGAAGAAGCGTCAATTTTATACTCCTCTTGCGCCAGTTTTTCATATAACTCCAGAAATTTGGTTTCGTATCGCGCAGCAACTGATTTTGTAAGTTCTTCACGAGCTGAATGGGCGGAATCAAAATCGCAGACTTCCATTTCTTCAGTTAAAGCTGTGATTGTGGGCAAGGTGAGAACCTCGGCAACAAATGCCTCATCCAGAGATTCGTCTTTCAACAAACTCCCGTATGCCTCAATTAAAGCTTCTGAAACCTGATGTTCCAACCCTTTTTGGACCCCAAGAATCATTTTGTTTAATTCATTAGTAGCCAACCGATAGCCCGCCTCATAGCGATTAAAGGGATCACTGTCATGAGCCAGAAGAAAAGCAAGGTCTCTTTTAGAATAATCGTGCTGAAGCTTCACAGGGGCTGAAAAATCTCTAAGGAGCGAGGGAATTGGTTTTTCCTGAATATTTTTAAATTTAAAAGTCTCTTTCGCTTTGCTGATGTGAATTGTTTTAGTTGTCTCTGGAGCGCTGTCCCCTTCAAGTTCTAATGGAATATCATTTCCTTTCGAGTCTAAAAGGCCGATCGAAAAAGGAAAATAAAAAGGTTTTTTCTCCTTCGCCTTAGAAGTCAGGGGGCAGCTCTGCTCGATTATAAGTTCTGCCGTTTGAGAAGATTCATCATAATTCATCCGGACTTTAACAACGGGTGTTCCGGGCTCGGAATACCAGTTTCGAAACTGGGTCAGATCAAGTCCTGAGGCTAATTCCATGGCATGCAGGAATTCTTCGCAGGTAACGGCTTCGCCGTCATAAAGCTCAAAGTATTTTTCAATACCCTTACGGAAGCCATCACGGCCTATCATCGTTTGAATCATCCGAATCACTTCAGAGCCTTTCTCATAAACAGTGGGAGTATAAAAATTACTGACATCAATATAAGAAGCGGGACGAATCGGGTGCCGGTTAGGTCCCCCGTCTTCAACGAACTGAATATTACGAAGATGAGTGACATCCGAAATTCTTTTCACCGCGCGTGAACCCATATCCGAAGAAAATTCAGAATCTCTAAACACTGTGAGGCCTTCTTTTAAAGTCAGCTGAAACCAATCGCGACAAGTAATACGGTTCCCTGTCCAATTATGAAAATATTCGTGCGCCACAACCCGTTCAATGTATTGATATTCGATATCGGTCGCTGATGCGGGATCTGCTAGGACACATTGGGAATTAAAAATATTAAGTCCTTTATTCTCCATGGCACCCGCGTTAAAGGCGTCTGCTACGACAATCATGTAAGTATCAAGGTCGCATTCGAGTCCGAAGCGCTTTTCATCCCAGGTCATAGCGTCTTTCAAGGATTTCATGGCATGAAGACATCTGTTTTCATTACCCTTATCCATATAAATTTTAAGAGCGATAGACCGACCGCTTTTTGTAACGTGTTTATCCTCTATTAAGCCCAAATCCCCCGCTACCAAAGCGAATAAATAACAGGGCTTTTTAAATGGGTCTTCCCACTTTACAAAATGTCTATTATCTTCTGAATCGTGCTCTTCAACTTTATTGCCATTCGAAAGCAAAACAGGATATTTCTTTTTATCAGCTGTAATTGTGGTTGTAAAAACACTCATTACATCGGGACGATCAAGAAAATAAGTGATCCTACGAAAACCTTTGGCCTCATTCTGAGTGCAAAGAATATTGCCGGACTGGTAAAGCCCTTCTAAGGCCTTATTAGTCTCGGGATGAATCTCGTTTTCAATTTCTAAAATAAATTCTTGAGGAACTTTTGAGATGGTTAGGTTCTTCTCTGTGACTTTATAATCCCTTATACCAAGCTCTTTTCCATCAAGCTTGATCGAAAGAAGTTTCAACTCTTCCCCCGCCAAAACAAGGGGCGCTCCTTTTTTAACACCTTCATTTACTTTAATTTTGAGCTTAGACTTAACAAGAGTCTTTCCGTCAAAAATATCAAAATGAAGTTGAGTTTCTAAGATTGAATAATCAGGCTTCTTATAATCTTTAAGATGGATAGGCTTCGGCTTGTCTTTCATGGGATGGATTGTAACACAGGCTAGTCGATAGTGGGTAGTGGGTAGTGACTAGCAAAAGATGCCGAGGGTGTATCTTCGCTGCGAGATTCGCAGTAGGCAAGTTTCCTTTTAATTTTATAGAGACTTGCCGTCACGAGGACTGTTTGAGCAGAGAAGATATACCTGAAGGCATCCAGGGTAAGCGGTGCTGAAATACCCTATCTCTATCTGCTTAGCGAATAAACTATCTTGAGTGTAAAAGATACACCTGAGACGTTAACATTACAAAAATGCCCGGTGTTATTGTGAGCTATTAGGAAACTGCTGCGGTGTTTTCCGAAGCAATAAACTGCTGAGTCAGCTGATAAGCCTCATCATCAGAATACTGTTTGGGCGGATGCTTCTTAAAAAAAGCTGACGGTCCGTAAAGAATGCCGCCTTCCCCTCTATCTAAAGCAATCTTGCAGCAGCGGATGGAATCAATCGCAACACCCGCGGAATTCGGAGAATCTTCCACTGAAAGCCTTAGCTCTATATTCATGGGAACATCGCCAAAAAGCTTTCCTTCCATTCGAAGAAAGCAAACCTTGTTATCCTTCTGCCACGGCACATAGTCACTTGGACCGATATGGACGTTACGATCATGAAGCCTTTCAGCGGTAACAGACTGAACAGCTTCAGTCTTAGAGATTTTTTTTGAATCAAGACGCTTTTTCTCAAGCATGTTTAAGAAGTCTGTATTTCCACCGGTATTAATCTGATAAGTTCTCTCAAGCTTAACGCCCCGTTTTTTAAAGAAATCGGTAAGAATTCTATGAGTAATCGTAGCGCCAAACTGAGCTTTGATGTCATCACCAATAATAGGGAGATTCTTCATTTCAAAACGCTTGGCCCACTCAGGATTGCTTGCGATAAAAACAGGAATGCAATTAATGAACCCTACCCCAGCCTCCAAAGCGCATTCAGCATAAAATTCTGTTGCTTTCTGAGAGCCAACGGGCAAATAGTTGATTAAAATTTCAGCTCCGGAATCCTTAAGAATTTTAACTACCTGATCCTTATTAGGCTCTTTTTCATCAGCTAAAACAAAGGTGAGTTCTTCCTCATATTCGTTCATATGCTGTGAAAAACCATCAAGGATTTTACCCATATTAACTTTGACGCCAGCCGGCGGAATATCATCACAAAAAATAGCTGTGCAGTTTGGTTTAGCAAAAATAGCATTATGAACATCCTGGCCCACTTTTCGCTTATCAACATCAAAGGCAGCCGTAACCTCGATATCATAAGGTTTATAGCCTCCGATATCCCAATTCATGAGACCAATGGCGTCTTTTTCGGACTTTAAACGGTAATAATAAATACCTTGGATTAAGGAACTGGCGCAATTGCCGACACCCACAATTGCGATCTTGATTTTGCCCATCTAAAAAACTCCTTTATGAAATATATTAAGCCTTTATTTATACTCAAACCCAGTTAAAAAGGAAAACACGGCTTTCCTTATTGAAATCAGGGGCATAAACCCCCTCGGACTTCTATGGCTTTTAATCACCAAATAGGCAAACCATCTCTTAACTAAACGGGTAAAAAGTGGTTAATCTTACCTAAAAACACCCCAATTATGGAAGTAAAAATCCGAAAAATTTAAATAATTACTAAAAATCAGCAAATCTAATCTTTCTTAACCAAAGAAGCTGTTTTTTCCTTCAATCCGCCCCATAAACTCTTGGCTTTTTCTTGGGTCACATCAGCCATCTCAGCCGTCTTGTCAGCTATTTGATCGGCTGCCTCTTGGGTCTGCCTGGTCGCCTCTTCCTGCGCCTGTTTGGCGGCTTTTATAGCGGCTTCTTGAGACACTTTCAGGCCGTCCGAAACCGAACTTTGAAGACCTTTAACATCAAAACCGCTTAATGAGGCAATTGAAGTCTTCATAAGAGCTTTTGAAACTAATAAACTGATAACCAAATTCAAATTATCAATATTCTCATATTTTTCATTTAGATTAATATTGAACTCTTTAATGTATGGCTCTTCGCCTTTTGAGTAATCCTTGTATATCACTTTATCAATCCGGAAGCTAAGATTGTCGATCTGGAGTTTAATTGGCTTACTCTCTTTTTTCTCCGCTTTTTTATCCGCTTCTTTTTTAGGAGTCTTTTTTTTCTGTATGGCCCCGACCGGTTTCAGCTTGTCTAAATTAATCTTGCCGTCTTTATTTTTAACAACAACAAATTCCTTCATGTGGATCTTAATATCCGTGAGGTGGACTTTGCCTTTTAAGAGAGGGCCAACTTCGAAATCAACATAAATCTTAGGCATATTAAGCATTGTTTTATCCGGATAACCGGAAGGATTAAAAAGTTCCATTTTTTCGATATCAATCAAAGAATCCCGAAAACTAATATTAAAATACCCTACCTTCAGAGGAAGGCCTGTGGTAAAACGTACGCCGTTTTCAATGGTTATTTTTGCAATTATATTTTTAGCCAATAAAAGAACGGCGATAATAGCAACTATTATCACAATGATTTTTATAATTTTTTTCATAACACCCTCACTTTTGAATCAAGGTTTCAACTGCCCTTATTATACTTCTTTGTTTGTGGTTTGTGTTTTTTAAGCTAGCGGGTCGTGCGGTCGTTCCAACGGAGTCTCTTCCGGAATGCGGCTTCCCGGATTTAAAAGCTCGGGAAGATCGATCGTAAACGCTTTTCTTGAATAGCAGGCGGTATCCACAATATGGGTATCCATTCGAATCGCGTCCAAAGGGCAAGCTTCAACACAAAAACCGCAATAAACGCATTTTCCCAAATTAATTTCAAACGACTTGGGTCTTTTTTCAATATTGGGATCGGGATGCTCTTCGGGAACAATTTTAATACATTGGGCGGGACAGATGGTTTCACACATCAGACAGGCCACACAGCGGGCAGATCCATCATCTCGCTGAACAATTCGATGACGGGTGCGCGACCGGTATGGAATAGGCCTTCTTTCTTCGGGATACTGGTAGGTCGCCGAGGCGCGCACTTTCTTTGCAATACCGACCAAATGCAGAATGTGAAAAAAGATATTACGAAAAAAATGTCCCGCTGTAATCATGAGGCCCCTCAGGACTTCAGCGAGATAGATTCTCTCCAAAAAATTAAGCTTTTTTCTATCAACTTCGTAACTCATTAAAAGATATGTCCTTTTAGCAAAATTAAGAATGCGGTTATCACAATATTCACAAGCGCCAGAGGCAGCATAATTTTCCAACCCAAATGCATCAACTGATCATACCTAAACCGCGGAAGCGTCCATCTGATAATCATAAAAAGCCAGCAAAAAAATGCCGTTTTAACAATAAAGGATAAAATTCCTAAAACAACTACGGCGAAATGAGGTAAGAGCCACTCAGCGCCCCACGGAAAATAAAAACCTTCCGGGCTTAAGTAAGGTACTTGCCAGCCGCCGAAAAATAAAGTGGTCACAAGGACCGCTCCCAGCACCACTTCAAGAAAATCCGCCAAGAAAAACATGCCGAATTTCATGGCGCTGAATTCAACGTAATAACCGACAATTTCAGACTCACCTTCCGGAACATCAAAGGGAATCCGTTTGCTTTCAGCGATGATAGCGGTAAGAAAAATAATAAAGGCCACTGGCTGAAGCACCACGCCCCACGCGGGCAGCCAGCCGCCGATAAGTTCGCCTTGAGCAACTACCATTTGGTTGAGATGGAGAGATCCATAAACCATAATCATGCTTACCAAAGAAGCGCCTAAAGAGATCTCATAGGAAATTACCTGGCTCGAAGCGCGAATACCGCCCAGAAATCCATAATTACTATTAGAAGAAAGACCAGCCAGAACAATGCCGTAAACCGCCACGGACAGCATCGCGAATAAATAAACAAGCCCTACATTAATATTGGCAATCTGAAGTGAAATAACCCGGCCCGCGATATGAAGATCAGGCCCAAAAGGAATCGCCGCAAAGGCCGCCAAAACAAATGTAAAAGAAAGAAAAGGTGCTAAGGTATGAAGAAAACGATCAACTCCATGCGGAGTATAATCTTCCTTAAGAAACATTTTGGTCGCATCACAAATAATATGAGGCAAACCCAAAAGTTTTTGTCCAAAAAGCCTCGCCCGGTTAGCGCCTATCCTGTCCTGCATCACTGCAGACTGTTTTCTCTCAACCCAAGTCAAAAGGGCTGTTAAACTCATTACAAAAAAAAGCGCGAAACAAACAATTAAAATAATTTTTACCGTTAAAAATTCAAGCATAACTTTTAATCTTTCCTCCGGGCACCTTTTGCGGCGGCGGCGCCAAGCAAGGCGCCTCCCTCACCAATAAAAGAATAATTCATTCCATAAAAAAGCGAAACATCCTCACCAAGCCCCGCCATCACTTCCTCGGCGCTACCGTAAGGGAAATCTTTTTCAAGATTCTCAGCCAGTAATTTTATTATTTCCCATTCAGGCTTTACTTCGCCCAAGGAACCAAAGGTCTTCGTAATTTTCTGCACTCTGCCGTCGTGGTTCGTAAAGGTTCCGTTTTTTTCAGCATAGACGCTCGAAGGAATGGTCAAGTCAGCAATTTCTGAAGTGCTGTTATTATTGCTTCCAACAAAAATTAATTGTTTGAGCGAAGCTCTTAATTCTTCCAGCGTTTTATCGCCATAAATTTCTTTTAAATCGTATCCAAAAACGATGAGAGTTTTAATCTCCCCTTTCCTTGCCTTCAAAATAATCTCATTACCATTCACCCGGGTTTTTTTAATAATCTCGTAAGCACCCCGGGTATTAGGTGACTTATCGCTCGTTCTTAAAAAATCATCTGATTCCCCGTCAGGAATCGGTAAGCGATAATCCAAATTCGTAAAACCAAGAGTGTCTTTAAAAAATTTATGAATCGCGAATAAATCTTCATTGGTCAATTGGGTTGAGGCGAGAATGCCTATTTCCTGCGGCTTGCTTCCGGAAATTGTATCGGCAAAAACGCGAAGCGCTTCACTCAATGAAATTCTCCGAAGGGCTTCAGTAGTCTTGACTTGCGGAGTTAAAATCCGGTTTTCATCAATAAATTTATAGTTATAACGGCCTTCATCGCAAATCCACCAGCGATTCACCTCTTGATTTTCTCTGGGTTTGACCCGCATAACCCGGTTTCCATGCCCGTGATGCGGGCGGTCCAAGTTGTAGTCAATACGAGTGTTGCACCCGCGGCTGCAGCCTGTACAAATAGATGCGCCAGACTTCAAATACCAAACGCGGCATTTAAATCTAAAATCTTTATCGGTCAAGGCTCCAACAGGACAAAGATCAACTACATTACCCGAATAAGGATTTCGAAGTTCTTTCTCGGGGAGAAGACCGACTTCGCTATTGTCGCCCCTATTAAAAATACCGAGCTCATGAGTTTCTGTGACTTCATCGGTGAATCGGACACACCTGGCGCATAGAACGCACCGCTCAGAATCCAGCATTACGGTCTTACCCAACGAAACCGCTTTATGTTTTTTAACCTTTTTCTCATTGAGCCTCGAATCAAAAAGTCCATATTGCATATAGTAGTCTTGAAGTTCGCACTCCCCGGCCTGATCACAAACAGGACAATCTAGTGGATGATTAATAAGCAAAAATTCTAGAACGGCTTGCCTGAGCTTTTTTACTTTATCACTATCGGTAAAAACGTTCATACCATCTTGACACTGTGTCTGACACGCAATCGCGGGCTTTGGCATTTTTTCAACTTCTACCAAACACATGCGGCAGCTGCCCGCAATTGACAAGGCAGGGTGAAAACAATAGCGGGGAATAAAAATTCCAAGCTTCTCAGCCGCTTTCATTACGGTCGTGCCCTTATCGACTGTTATTTCTTTCCCATTAATTTTAAGTGTCGCCATTCTTATCCTTTATGCGTAACAAACTATCGGAATTTTAGCTTCAAACTCATCGTGAAATTTTGTCACATAGCTAATCACCGGCATTGTGGCCGCGTCTCCCAACGCGCAAATAGTATTACCGGCTATGTTGGTCGCGATAAAAATTAAATTGTCTAAATCTTCGGGTCTTCCCGCACCGCTTGTGATTCTTTTTAAAATCTTGTAAAGCCACCCACATCCTTCGCGGCATGGAGTGCACTGACCGCATGACTCTTCAGCATAAAAACGAGTTGCTACAAGAAGTGCCTCGGGAATATCGGTATCCTCATCCATCACCATAATGGCTGAAGAGCCCATCATGGTTTTTGCTTTATTAAGAGAATCAAAATCATAACTTATATCAATTTCATCCGCGGTGAGTATGGGTGAAGAGATTCCTCCGGGAACGACAGCTTTTAAAGCCTTGCCCCCTCGAACGCCTCCCGCGATTTTATAAATAATCTCTTTTAAAGAAATGCCCATTGGCACCTCATAGACGCCGGGGTTTTTCACATGACCTGAAACAGAAACCAAGTGAACGCCGCCTGAACGGCCGGTTCCGAGGTTACGAAATTTTTCAGCCCCCAATTCGAAAACAATCGGAAGATAAGAAATGGTTTCAACGTTATTAATAATAGTAGGGCAGCCAAAAAGACCTTCGATGGCCGGAAAAGGCGGTTTAAGACGCGGCTGTCCTTTTCTGCCTTCCACAGCTTCTAGGAGAGCGCTTTCTTCGCCGCAAATATAAGCTCCTGCACCCCGATGAATAACGACCTCCAAATTATAATCCGTACCCAATACTTTTTTTCCCAACAACCCCTTTTTGTAGGCTTCCTCTACAGCGCGTTTTAAAGACAAGTAAGGCTCCCAATATTCGCCCCGAATAAAAATAAAGCACTTATGCGACTGAATCGCATAACAAGCAATTAAAATTCCTTCGATAAGACGGTGCGGATCAAACAATAAAATATGTTTGTCTTTGAATGTGCCCGGTTCCGCCTCGTCACAATTAACCATCAAATATTTCGGCTTTGGACTCTCTTTTGGAATAAAACTCCATTTAACACCGGTGGCAAACCCGGCTCCCCCCAAACCTCTCAAGTGAGCATCTTTAACTTTTTCGATTAATTTTTCAGGTTCAATTTTGTCTTTATAAATTTTCTTAGCTTCAGAATATCCGCCGCGATCTAAATAATGATCTACTTTACTGGAATTAGATGAACCAAAATATTTGGACAAGAATTTTTCGCTCATGAGAGGCCGCCTAAAATTTGATCTACTTTTTCAGGGGTTAATTCACCATAAATCTCATCATTAATCTGCATGACAGGGGCTATGTGACACGCTCCCAAGCATTCCACTACTGAAAGAGTAAACTTTCCGTCCTCGGTGGTTTCATTTAAACCGATTTGAAACTTATTTTTTATATGATCCAAAACAGAGGTATATCCCATCAGGTGGCAAGCAAGCGTTTGGCAAACTTTTATATGATATTTACCAACCGGTTTTTCGTGGAACATAAGATAAAATGAAACAACTTCGCGCACCTTAACTTCCGGAATTTTCAAAAGTTCCGCTATTTCAGCCTCCAGATCCCTTGAAATCCATCCTACCCATCTCTGAACCTCGTGAAGAATCGGAAGGAGTGCTGCTTGAGGCTTTTCATAAAGAGCTATAATTTTTTTAAGCTCTTCTACTTGAGCGTTTGATAAGAGTTTCTTTTTAATATTAGGTCTAATTTTCATTGCCTACCGGTCCAATTCTCCCGCGATCATATTAACCATACCAAAAGTCGCGATAATATCTGAGATCATATCCCCCTCTATAATTTCATGCATGGCCGCCATAATATTAAGGCATGGAGGACGGCACCTAAGACGATAGGGGCGATCTGTACCATCGCTTACAATGTAAAAACCTAATTCACCATTAGCGCTTTCGATGGGGAAATAAACTTCACCCTTAGGCGGTTTAATACCATGACCATACATCACTGTTTTAAAGTGATTAATCATACCTTCAATATTTCCGTAAGCGTCTTCTTTGGGCGGAAGTACTGTGTCTTTGCCGCCTGAATAAATATTTTTGTGAAAGGGGCGGGTTGAACCTTCTAGGGTGGGTGCTACGTGAGCGTATTTTTGAAGCAGCCCCCCTACCTCACCCATCTTAGCCTTATCAACCATCTCACTTGCGGCTATTCCGTCTTTCTCATCAAAAGTATGAATTTCGCCCTGAGGAATTTCACTTAAAGCCTGTTCAATGATACGGCTTGACTGTTCCATTTCTTCCATGCGCACGTAATAACGGTCCATATTGTCACCGTGAATTCCGACAGGCACATCAAAACGCAGGCGGTCATAAACTAAATAAGGATGAGCCTTTCTGACATCGTAGTCATTGCCCGTCGAGCGCAGATAAGGGCCTGTAATTCCATATTCCAAAGCTCTTTCTTTTGAAATAACACCTGTGCCTTCCATGCGGTCTACAAAAATACGGTTTCTAAAAAGAAGCTGCCGGCATTCTTTGTTGATTTCTCTTACCTTTTTAAGAGCTTCGCGGGTTTTCGCTTCAAAATCGTTCGGCAAATCAGCCTTAACACCGCCAATCCTCATATAGGTAACCGTCAGGCGAGCTCCTGTCGCATCTTCAATCACCTCGTAGAGATATTCACGAGCTTTCATAAGATAAAGAAATGCTGTCATTGCACCCATTTCCATAGCGCCCGCCGCAACACAAGTTAAATGGTCTGTAATACGAGACAGTTCGCACATAATAACGCGGATATATTGGCATCTTTCGGGAGTAACGATTCCCATCAATTTTTCAACCGTCATCACATAACCGGTATTATTGATAAGGGGTGAAACATAATTCAGGCGGTCTGTATAAGGAATAACGCCTGTATAAGAACTTGCTTCCGCTGACTTTTCAAAGCCCCGGTGAAGATATCCGATTTGTGTATCGCACCCTTTTACAACCTCACCGTCCAAATCAAGCACAAGCCGGATCACGCCATGCATAGCAGGATGAGCCGGTCCCACATTGAGCCGATGAGTCTTAACTTTTAAATCTTCCAGCTCGATTTCTTCTTGTCTCCTCTCACTCATGATTCTACTCTTTCTCTTTAGGAAACCTTAGACTCAATCAGGGACTGGGTTTTATTCAAGGGATAATCTTTCCTTAAAGGGTGTCCTTCAAACTCTTCATACATCAAAAGCCGCCTTAAATCCGGATGGCCTTTAAAGCGGATTCCAAACATATCCCACACTTCTCTTTCGAGCCAGTTAGCAACGGGCCACAAATCACACAGGGTATCAATTTGAGGATCTTTGCCCGAGACAGGAACTCGGATCCGGATGCGTCTTTGAAATTGCATGGAATACAGGTGATAAACGACTTCGAATCGATTCTCTTTTTTTTCATCAAGATAATCAACGGCGGTAAGATCCATCAGGATATTCATTTTCCAGCTGTCATCATCTTTTAAAAAACGAACGGCTTCCTTAAAGGTCTTGCGGGGTAAAACTAAGGTGTCTTCGCCCAAATGGCTATGGGCCTTTATCAAAGAGTCTTTATACTTTTCTTTTAACTGATTAAAAAATTCCGGCATGATTAAAAAATTTCGTGCTTTTGTTTTTGAATGCGCTCTTGAAGCTTCATGATGCCGTCCAAAACAGTCTCGGGTCTCGGAGGACAACCCGGAATATAAACATCTACCGGTAAAATCGTATCAATTCCTTTAACGACAGAATAGTTATGATAAAAACCGCCGGTACAGGTGCAGGTGCCGAAGGCAATCACCCATTTGGGTTCGGCCATCTGTTCATAGATCTTTTTCATCACTCCGGCCATCTTGTGATTAATCGTACCAACAACCATCAGGAGATCGGCTTGCCGGGGAGAAAATCGGGGAAGCCCCGCTCCGAAACGGTCTAAGTCATAATGACTGCTTGCGGCTGACATATATTCCATACCGCAGCAAGCAGTTACCATCGGGAAAGAAAAAATAGAGTACTTTCTTACCCAGCCGGCAAATTCATTCAGCTTGGTAGTAATGTAGGGCGCCGCAAAAAGATTTGATTTCTCTATTTTTTTAATTTCAGCATCCGACACTAAAAATCTCCGTACTATTTTTTATTTCCACCTTAAGACGCCTTTACGCCACGCGTAAATAAGTCCGGCTCCTAAAATAATAAGAAAAACCAAAACTTCTATAAAGCCGAACCAGCCAAGCTCCCTTAAATAAACCGCCCACAAATATAGGAAAAGAATCTCAACATCGAAAGCAACAAAAAGCATGGCAGCAACATAAAATTTAATCGAAAAACGGTTACCAGGCAGCTCAAACGGCTCTACACCGCACTCATAAGGCTCCCCTTTTACGGCCGAATCCTTGTTTTTGGGCCCAATAAGCTTATTAAGACACAAAATGACTACGGCCATAATGGCGGCAAAAAGAACCATGATTAAGATTGCTAAATATTCCTGCATAAAAGGGCGTGATTATAAAAGGCGCACTACTTTGTGTCTATGTGTATTTGGGAGGTTCATAGCTTAATTAAGCTATGAAAAATACCGAATGGAATTATATTTTATACTGTTCCTTGGATAGATCTGGCTGGGGGCAACTGACAAATGCGTGAGCTTAGCTACCCGAGGTGCTTTTTAAGTTCTCGGAGCAATTCCGGGTGTTCAAAAGGTTTAACTAAAAAGCCATCTGCGCCAAACTCTTTCGTATTTTTAGCTAACTTAACTCTTTCTTCAGCGCTTGTAAAAACGACCGGTATTTTTGACAGGCTTTTCTTTTTTTTGATTTGACGAAGAAGTTCATAGCCGTTTATCTGCGGCATCTTGGCATCAAGCAAAATTAAATCAGGATGCGTTTCGTTTGCGCAAGCCACTGCCTTTTTACTGTCTGAAACAGAGACGGCTTCATAGCCGCTTTCTTTCAATCGAAAAGTTATGACTTTTATAAAATCAGGTTCATCATCAATTACTAAAACTTTCTTCATTTGCCCTTCTTTCACATATTTTCTTGGGGGGCCGGGAGAGGTAAAGTAAATATAACGGTCGTGCCTTCTCTATATATTGATCTTATCCGAATCTTGCCCCCGTGCCCTTCTACAAGCTGCTTTGATATCATAAGGCCAAGCCCCACGCCACCGGAAGCTTTAATTTTACCATCTTCTAACTGAGTAAAGCTTTTAAAAAGGTGCTCTAAGTCTTTCAACTTAATACCAATACCTTCATCTCGGACTGAAACTTCTATTTCGTTTTCTTCAAGAGCTGTTTTGATATTAATTCTGCCTTGGTTTGAAAATTTAATCGCATTACCAAGAAGATTGATTAAGATTTGGAGAATCTTTTCACGATCACAATTTATTTGCGGTAAATCGCGAGCAAGATTAACTTTAATTTCTAAATTTTCATTTCTTATCATTGCTCTTGCTCTTTTTTGAGCTTCCAAAGCAATCTCGTTAATATCGTTCTCTTCAAAATCAAATTCAATAGCCCCGGCATCAATTCTTTGGAAATTCAAGAAATTATTAATCAAATGAGTAAGGCGATCGATATTAGCTTTGCTTGTGCTTAAGAGCTTCTCTTGCTCTTCATTGATCTCTCCCGCGACTTTTTCAAGAACTATATTAATCCCCTCTCGAATAGGATAAAGAGGGGTGCGAAGTTCATGAGACACCATCGCAAGCAGCTCTGATTTGGCTTCCGCTATTTTTTTACGATGTTTTTCAGCAGTGTCCAGCTTATCACCTAAAGCTCTTCCTAAATAGATCACGATAGAACTAGTCAGAAATACAAAAAAAATCATAAAAAAATCGAGTGTAAAAGTATGATCAATGTGAAAAGTTTCATGAATAAAGCGATCGAGAAAATCCACCGCAAACACAAGCACAATGGCTAGCGGAAGAAAAACCCGCAGCAGCCGAGCGCTGGTGGAAGGGCCTGAAATAGTAGATAAAGGAAAAAAACCAGGACCGGCCGCACAAATTGTTCCGATGCCTAACAATAAAAATGCCACTGCCGTTGTTAATGCCATGGGAACTGTGCTTCCCTCGCTATAAAGAAAAGGCTGCCCATAAAAATAACCTAAAGCAAAAACTAAACCACCCAGAAAAACGAAGTTGCCTAAAATCCCCGCTAAGTTTCCAAAAAGTTTCGGCGGATTTTTTTTGGCCGCCAAAGGCGTAAGTATTAGTACAGCAAAGCCAGCCAGAAAAAAAATACCTCCTGTAGAAGGCGACATAATTCCGATCGGAATTTGCCCTAATTTTTCAGGTATCCTAACAAAAATTTGCTCAAAGCTCCCCTTAGCTCCGACAAAATATTCAATAAATTTTAAAAATCCAAATAGCCCTATTAAAGCCGCAATGATTTGAGCTGGGATGCTTACCCACCTCTTCCAAGAAAAACACACATAAAAAATTAAAATTATTCCAAGCGCCAGAAAAGAAACGGCTGTGCTAGGCGCCATAGGAATGTAATCGAGTCGAACACTGCCAAGAGTTCGCAGTCCGGGGATATAGCCAAGCAAACCTAGGACAGCAATTACCATGGTGCTGGCAGTGGATAAAATCGCCCAGTGTTTTGCGGAATGAAATATATTTAGCTGGCTCTTAATTTTTCACTCCTTTTTTTAAAATTTTAAAAATTATACGCTTTTTCGGGGTTAAGTTCTATTGAGATTAAGTTTAGTTGGTTTTTAATCCTGATTGTGAAGGATGCGTCTCGGACATTATTTAACCCTACTTACCTTAGTTAGCCATGTGTGTTAAAATCCAAAACTATGAAAAAGGTATTTTTAGCTTTTTTAATACTTTCTTTCTTCCTGAGCCAAGGTCCCCTTTTGGCTGAAATACCTACCATTTCTAAGAAGCCAAAAGTAAATCACTTATTGGATAAAGCCGCCCAGGCAAGAAGTCAAAATAATCTTGATGATGCTGCCCGCTTTTATAGAGAAGCGATTGGAATTGAGCCTAAAAACTATTTGCTGCATCGAAATCTAGGGATTCTTCTTTATGAAAAAAAAGATTACGTTGCCTGTTTAAAATCTCTTTTAAAAACTAATGAATTAAAACCTAACGATCCCTATACAATGATTTTTACGGCAAAAGCACTCATTGATACAGGTGACCCCCAAGGAGCTATTCCCTATCTTGAAATAGCCAAAGAGCAAATTCCTGACGACCCCCGCATCTATTTGACCTTGGGCCATGCCCATCGCCAACTAAAACAAACGGCGGCGGCAAAAAATGCCTACGAAAAATCGCTCGAATTAGAGCCTAAAAATCCGGAAGCGCTCGCTGGCCTGGGTAAACTATATTATTCAATAAAACACTATGACAAAGCACAGGTAAAATTTGAAGAGGCTCTAAAATATACACCGGATAGCGGAGAACTTTGGTACAACTTGGGCCTTACTTATTTGGGCGCGAAAGAGTTGAATAAAGCGGCCGAATGCATGCATCGATCGCTAACCTATCAGCCGAATCATCCTCAGAGCTTTAACGCGTTAGGGGTTATTTTCCGGGAAGCCGGTCTCTGGGATCTTTCGCGAAAATCCTTTTTGAAGGCATTAGAGATTGATCCGACTTTCGAAGAGGCGCGGGAGAATCTCAATTCTCTTCCCTGGAGAAAACAGGAAACAACTCAAAGAATTCGTGGCTATCCACGCACCAGTACCAGCTACCAAGATTCAAAAGCCCAGGCAGGCAAAGTCGCTGTAACAACAACTCATCAAAATCTGGGCGCTAACGCGTATGGAAAATATCGAGAGCGCCCGGGATTTGATGGAGTTACCGGCTATGATCCGCAAACAGGGTACGCCGATACGGCCCCTCAGGATGGAATTGATGCCTTAGTTAATATTGGTAGTTCAGTATTAGGAAAGCTCTTCGGCGGGAACAAAGATTAACTAGTAATTATTTTTTCCGTCTCTCCCTCAAAACATCCTCGATCATATCAACTTCTCTTTGCAAAAAGCCCAGCCTATCCCGCACTTCTTTTACGGGGTCCGGCAGATCCGCATGGTCCAAGGTGGTAACACGAGAGCCGTGTCTTCTGACTATCTCACCCGGTACTCCGACAACAGTGCAATTTTCGGGAACCGATTCAATTACTACGGAACCTGCACCTATCAAAGTGCCAGATCCAATCGTAATATTGCCTAATACTTTGGCTCCGGCACCTATTACGGCTCCCTCTCCGATGGTGGGGTGGCGTTTCCCTCTTTCTTTACCGGTTCCGCCAAGGGTTACTCCCTGGTAAAGAGTTACTCCGCTTCCAACAATACTCGTCTCACCAATCACAACACCTAACCCATGGTCAATAAAAATTCCGCCTCCAATCTGGGCCCCTGGATGAATTTCAATTCCGGTTATCCAGCGGACCAATTGAGAAAGAAACCGGGGAATTACAGGGAGCTTAAGCTTAGTATGAAGAAAATGATTAACGCGGTGCCAAAAAACCGCATGAAACCCCGAATAGCAAAGAAGTATTTCCAGCGGACCAAAAACTGTTTGGGCTGCAGGGTCTCTCTCTTGTGCTGCTTTAAAATCTGCTTTGATTTCCTGAAACATAATGAGGCATTATAAAGATAAAAATGATTAGTGGCTAGTGGTTAGCTATTTAGATGCGCCGCAGGCTCATTAGCCTCTGCGCCCTCGGATCTTAGATCTTATCCCTGGTTTCTTCATAAACCCACTTCAAATAAGGCGGGTGGGCATTCTTAACCGACAAAGTTACGATTTCAGGCACTTCATAAGGATGATTCTTCTTGATTGCTTGGTGAACTTTTTTGCTTAGGGACTTACGGGTTTTAACCCAGCACAAGAATTCGTTTGCTTTTTCTTTTTTGCCTTTCCAAACATAATGAGATTCTGTGGGGCCTGATATCGAAATACAAGCGGCAAGCTTCCCTTTCAATAATATCTTGGCAAGATTGCGCCCGGCAGCTTTCGAAGGCAAGGTGGTCAGAATGAGAACCACGGTATCAGACTGGCTTCTAGCTCTTTGGCGGCTTTTCTTTCTCGCCAT
>CAZLUT010000012.1:29948-35769 GCA_964562805.1 uncultured bacterium
TTCTTTAGGGTTTAATGTAGCTTGAAAACTGGTTGACTCGTTTCCCAACGTAATATGGCCTTCTCTGGCCAACCAACCTAAACCCATTGCAACGATTTCTCGGGGTTTTCCAGTATGTTCGGCAATTTCATCCAAAGTTGCACAGCCATTATGCTCTTCCAAACAATGCCAAATGTCACCGGCAATAATTCCAATTTCAGTTATCATAATTCCCCCCTTAAATGGTTTGCTCACTAAAAATGTATCAAATCCTCACTTTAAGGGCAACCAAAAAGAACTAAAGCTTAGAGTTAAGAGCTGCTCTTTGTAAAACGCTAGGTACTTCTCATTTTAAGCGCTTTTTTGAGAAATTGGCCTGTATAAGAGCGGGGATTTTTAGCCAGCTTTTCAGGTGTGCCGGAATCAACAAGGTAACCCCCCTCTTTACCCCCTTCGGGGCCCAAATCAATGAGGTGGTCGGCTGATTTGATGACATCCAGCTGATGTTCAATTACAACAATCGTGTTTCCTTGATCTCTGAGGCGAAAAAGGGCTTTTAAAAGATTTTGAATATCCGCGAAATGCAAACCTGTTGTTGGTTCATCTAAAATATAGAGGGTTTTGCCGGTGCTTCGCTTGGATAGCTCGGCTGCTAATTTAATGCGCTGCGCTTCACCGCCTGAGAGCGTCGTCGATGCTTGCCCTAGTTTTAAATATCCAAGTCCAATTTCCTTCATAACTTCCAATTTTTCTTTCACCTTATCAAAAGAAGAAAAGAAATCAGCCGCCTCACTAACTGACATCTCAAGGACATCAGCGATGGTTTTGCCTTTAAACTGCACTTCTAAGGTAGCCTCGTTGTATCGTCTACCTTTACAGTCTTCGCATAAAACATAATGGTCGGGTAAAAAACTCATTTCAAGCTTTTGATATCCCGCACCCTGACAAGCTTCACAGCGTCCGCTTTTTACATTAAAACTAAACCGCCCCGGAGAATAGCCGCGGAGCCTTGCTTCAGAAGAATTGGAAAAAATAAGGCGAATATGAGCAAAAAGATCCGTATAAGTCGCCGCGTTTGACCGCGGAGTTCTTCCGATAGGCATTTGGTCAATTTCGATAACCTTATCAAGCGTCTCCCCGCCCTCCAAAGCAGTATGCCGGCCTACCGCGTGATGTGTATTCCAAATCTTATTATGAAGAGCTTTAAAAAGAGTATCGTGAATCAAAGTACTTTTACCCGAACCCGAAACGCCCGTAACACAAATAAAGGTGCCAAGCGGAAAATGGACATCAATTTGCTTTAGATTGTTCGCCTCAGCACCTTTTAAGGAAAGAGCGGGGCGCTTTGCAATCGAAAGGCGGTTGAATGGAACAGGAATTCGTTTTCGGCCGGCGAGATAGTCAGCCGTCAAGGTCCGTGACTTTAAAACACTACCGGGAGCGCCGCTCGCCATCACCCGTCCGCCCTTCTCACCCGCGGCCGGTCCCAAATCAATTAGAAAGTCAGCATTTCGCATTGTCTCTTCATCGTGCTCTACAACGACAATCGTATTTTTAAGATCCCTTAAGTCTTTTAAGGTGTGAATTAATTTTCCATGATCTCTGGGGTGAAGCCCGATGCTGGGCTCATCCAAAACATAAAGGACACCGGTTAATCCCACGCCAATTTGCGAGGCTAATTTAATGCGCTGAAGTTCCCCGCCCGCTAGGGTGCTGACACTGCGATTCAAACTCAAATAACCAAGCCCAACTTCGCTTAAAAAACGTATCCTTTCTTTAATCTCTTTTAAGATCGGCGAGGCAATAACATTTTGCGATTTTTGGAACTTAATGCTTTTAAATAAACCTTCAAGCTCCTCAATGGAAAGCTGGGATATTTCCGTTATATTTTTGTCCAAAATTTTAACGCCCGAGACTTCGGGTTTTAAGCGGCTGCCCAAACATTTAGGGCAGGTTTCTTCGCTTAAAAAGCGTTTGATCTTATTTTTAATTGCCTCAGATGAGGTTGAATAATAAAGCTGCTTCAGCTGATCCATTAAACCTTCTATTTCATCCGTCCCCCAGAAAAAGGCGTCTTTAACTTCCTGAGGCAGCTTTGAATAAGGCATTTTTAAATCAAAGTGAAAATGATCGTGAAGTTTATCGACTAAATCTTCGATGGTGTATTTGTTAAATGAAAAATAAATATCTTCATTCACAGCGCCCCCCAGCAAGGGCCGCTCAGCATTGCGGATTATTTCTTCCTGTTTTAAAAGTGAAATGCGGCCAATGCCCCGGCACTTGGGGCAAGCGCCGTAAGGACTATTAAATGAAAAATGATTCGGCTCAAGATCCGGAAAGCTGATTTGACAAGGAACACAAAAAAGTTTGGATGAAAAAAAAGTCTCTTCATTTTTAGATTTCTTCTTTGAAAGAATAACCAAGGAACCTCCGCTCTCCTTAAGAGCCAAATCAAGCGAACGAGTTAAGCGCCCCTTTTGATTTTGTTTAATTAGAAGGTGGTCAATTAAAACATCGAGGTCATGGCGCTTCTTTTTGCTTAAGAGAGGCGCTTTAGATGTATCGCGCCATTCGGAATCAATTCTCATTTTGGTAAAACCGCGCTTTTTAAGATCCTCCATCTGTTTTTTAAATTCACCCTTACGGCCCCTAACCAAAGGGGCCAGAAGTTTTACTTCTTGATTTTCAAAATTTTTTATTAAAAATTTTAAAATCTCATCAGGGCTTTGTTTTGAAACTTTCCTGCCGCATTGGTGGCACTTTTGAGTGCCTAATTTGGAAAATAGCAGTCTCATGTAATCATAAATTTCAGTTACGGTACCTACAGTGGATCTTGGATTTTTGGTAAAGTTCTTCTGTTCGATTGAAATACTGGGAGCGAGTCCCGAGACGTGATCGACTTCCGGTTTTTTTAATTTTTCTAAAAACTGCCGGGCGTAGGGAGAAAGAGATTCAACATACCGTCTTTGACCTTCGGCATAAATCGTATCAAAAGCTAAAGATGATTTTCCTGATCCGGAAAGACCTGTAATAACACTGATTTTGTTGCGGGGAATCGAAAGGCTGATATTTTTTAAATTATGCTCTCTTGCCCCTTCAACTCGTATCTGCTTAATCATGTCCCCAATGAAAGCGGTGAAAAAAGCTTTCTCAAAAAAGCCTGCGCTGAATAAATAGCCAAAGCGCTAGTTTTAGGATTGATCTCATGCGGAAGATTCTCTGTTTTTAAAAGCATTTTCCCGGCCCTGCTACTGACCTCAATTTCATGAGTGTTGGTAGTCAATTTTTTATATGCCACAAGCCGCACCCGTGTTTTTTTAAGCCCGCTTCCGGCTAAAGACAAAAGAGCGGCTACATTTAAATTTTGCGGGAAGTAACAAATAGCTTGAGAAACAGCGCCCTCGAAAATTACTTTTTTTGTTCCTGCGAAATGAAGTTTTTCGGGATGACGCTCAAAAAAGGGCGCGCCCGCTAGCGATTTCAAAGATTTGTGCGTTGTGATAACAACACGTTTCAAGCCGGATTCTTTGGCCGCCAATAGGCCGTCGATACCCGGCACGGCGCCCGAGGGCAAATAAAATCTGGTTTTCCCGGAAAGAATACGCTTCATTAATTTGGGATCCATTACTAGCCCGCCGCCTGACATGAGAAGGGTTGGTTTCCTGAGGCGGCAAGCCAGAGGTACCACTTCGCGCGCCGCTGCGGGAGACGCCGCTTCAATCAAAAAGTCGCTTTTTTGAACTATTTGCTGGATGGAATGAAGGGACGCGCAGTTGCCTATTTTTTTAGAAAGCTTCTTACTGAGCGGGCGATCGATATCATAAAAATAACGGACCCTCGCGGTTAAATCATTTTCCTTATGGAGAAAGCGGGCCAAAGTGGAACCGATGACACCGCAGCCGATTACTCCTACTCGAAGCGTCATAATTTTTAATTAATTTTTCTTAGGACGATTCTTCTCATCCACATTGATGACCTTCGGCTTGTGTGTTTTAGCCTCTTCGGGTGTCATCAAAGAAAAAACCATTAAAATAACCAGATGTCCTTTCTTGGCGTGAAGAGCGGCTCCGCCGTTCATGCAGATCACACCGCTTCCCCGTTCGCCTTCCATCGCGTAAGTTTCAATTCTGGCGCCATTAGTCAAATTAGCTGCCAGCACTTTTTCGCCGGGCAAAATCCCCGCAGCATCCATCAGATCCCGATCAATCGTAACACTGCCCTCATAGAAAATATCGGCATCGGTTACCGTAGCACGGTGAATCTTTCCTTTTAATATTGATAAAAACATATCTTCTCTCCTATAAAATAATATTATCGATCAGTTTGGCCTTACCGACCTTAACTGCTACAAAAACTACACTTTTTTTCTTTATTTTGGATAATCGTTCCAAAGTTTCGGCATCTCGAATTTCAGCGTAATTGATCTGGGAAGCTCCAAAACGCTGTTTTAGCCGGGCAATCAAAATCTTCTCAAGCTGAGCTGTTTTGACCTTACCCTTTCGAAATTCAGACTTTACTTTTTTTAAAGAACCATAAATCCATGCGGCTTTTACTCTTTCGGCCGGACTTAGATAAACATTCCGGGAACTGAGCGCCAAACCATCACTTTCCCTTACGGTTGGTAGTACCCGTATTCTGATATTATAACTCAAATCCCGGACCATCTGCTGAATAATTCGTGCCTGTTGGTAGTCTTTCTGACCGAAATAAGCGATTTTAGGGCCAATAAGGTTAAAAAGCTTCGCAACAACAGTCGTAACGCCCTTGAAATGGCCCGGCCTCAAACCGCCGCATAAGGGTTTTGAAAGCTCTTCTACTACGGTATAAGTATGATAATTCGGCAAATAAAGATCTTTCCCTCTTGGAGCAAATAAAATATCAACCTTTTCAAGAGAAGCCAGTCTAGCATCCCGCTTTAAGTCTCTCGGGTAGGCCTTTAAATCCTCTTTGGGGCCAAATTGTAAGGGATTCACAAAAAGACTCACAACCACAATGTCGCATTCCTTACGGGCCTGGCGCATTAAGCTCAGATGTCCTTCATGGAAATAACCCATCGTAGGGACAAGGCCTATTCGAAGCCCTTTCTTACGGAAGCGATCGAGGCTCTTTCTGAGAGCCGGTATTGATTTAATAGTTTTCATAGGGGGGAGATTATCTCTGATTTTTGGAAATTACGAAAGCTTCTCTAACAAATATGCGGCATTTTTTTTAAAAACCGGATGAACCCATCCAGGAGCAATATCACATAGGGGACGCAAAACAAACTCTCTTTCATGTGCTCTTGGATGAGGAATCTCCAAGTTGCTGCTTTTAACGATTTCATTGCCGTAAAAAATCAAATCCAAGTCAAGGGTGCGTGGCCCATGCAGAACTTCCCTCTTCCTACCTTGAGAAGTCTCGATTTCCAAAAGCTTTTTTAAAAGCGCTTGTGGTTTCAGGCTGGTTTCAATTAAAAGAACACTATTCATAAAATCCGGCTGACCATCCAAACTAACAGGTTTAGTTTTATAAGCTTTGGAAGTTTTTAAAAGTTTTACTCGATCCAAACCGGCAACTTTCTCCTGGCCCACGCGCAATTGTTCCGGAGGGTTCTCTAAATTAGACCCGCAGCTAATCACAGCTTGAACAAATGTATTTTTTCCGTTAAACATAATCTTTATCCTATCAAGCAATTTATAAATACACAAATCACAAAGCACAAACCACAAACAAACCACAAAATTCAATGCACAAAGCACAAACAAAGAGGAATTCCCGCTTCGCGGAAATGACACGAAGTGTCACCTTATTGTTTTTAATTTAGAATTTATTTATTTGAATTTGTTTGTGTTTTGGAATTTGT
>CAZLUT010000013.1:0-34531 GCA_964562805.1 uncultured bacterium
TGGCTAGCGGCACATTTAGGATTTTTGCCAGCGTCCGGGCCAGCAATGATTTCCGGAGCCTGTTGGTCCGATTAAGAGAATATTACTTTTTTCAATTTCAACGTCATCGTCTGAATCAAAATTTTTAATCCGTTTATAGTGGTTATGAACGCTGACGGAAAGCTGTTTTTTGGTTGTTTCATGACCAATAACATACTCATCTAACTGCTTTTTAATATCCTGCGGCTTTGGAACTTCTAGTTTAAAAGTCTCTTCTGCTGGTTTTTTTTGTTCGGCTACTTCTTTATTTAAAATCCCATGGCAGGTAACAATGCAGACATTGCAAACATGCACACCGGGGCCCGCAAAGAACTTGGTCACTTCCTTATTTTTCTTTGTTCTGCCGCAAAACGAACATCGTTCATTCATTATTTAAATTCCTTTTTACTTAACTTTAACTAGGTCGGCGCAGCTTCGCTTCAAATCCTAGTTTTCAAAATATCTGCTCACAAAACTTAAAACTGTGTTTTAAGCTGTGTGAGCAATGGTTGCCCAGCTAGCCTGCCCGCCTCTGGCGGGGATTCGAAACAACTTACCGTTACTCTACAAGCTGTGTGAGCAATGGTTGCCCAGCTAGGATTCGAACCTAGAATACCTGAACCAAAATCAGGTGTGTTACCATTACACCACCGGGCAACACAGCTAATAAACTTTTTTTAACTGAGGCTTTTAATAGTTCTCTTCACCCCGCACATTCATGGAAGGTCTCTGGTCGGAGTTCCCGGGTGAATCTGCTTTCGGAATAGGTGCGGAAGCTTGCTGCTGGGCTTGCTTGTCATAAGCTTCCAAAATAGCCTTTTGCAATTTTTCACGAAACTCAAGTGTGATTGGATGAGCAATATCTTTATGCCCTGAATCCTTCTCATCCTTTTGAAAACTTTTTTGAGGTGGTAACTCCGCACCACAGTGGCTACAGAAACGGCCGCCTACTTGGCACTTGTAATTGCACTTAGGGCAGCTGATCTTAAGTCTTCTGGAAGGCATTGCCACAAAAAGACCTTTTGAGCCTTCAACCACCTTCATATCACGGACTACAAAACACCCGTCAAAAGTAACATTGACAAATGCTCTTAGTTTTTTAGAAGGATCTTCTTTTTTTATAATACGAATTTCAGTGATTTCCATATTTAAACCCTCTATATGCTTTTTGTTACTATCGTTTTTAAACCAAAACTATCTAATAAAATTTTTCGAAGTTTTAAAAGCGGATTTTTATCTGAATGAACCACAAATAAGGTGGGCCCACTTCCCGTCTGGGCGACTGAATAGCCGGCTCTTTCGGCTGTTTCATAAACTTTCCTCATAAGAGGATATAATCCAAAAGCCACAGGCATAAGATCGTTTTTCAAACAATTCCTAAGTCGTTCCAATTTTAACCACTCCGATGAAAAGTTAGAAATCCTAACACCCGTAACTTGGGGTGTCAAGTTAAGTCCATTGTAGACGTGGCGCGTTAGAAGCCCTTTTGGGAAAGGGATAATTAAGAAGAAAAATGAGAGTTTTTTCTTAAGAGGTCTTACCTTTTCACCAATACCTGAAACTAAAGCCGAGCCGGCAGGATTGAGGAAAAAAGGAAGATCGGCTCCTAAGGAGAGCGATAATTTTTGAAGTTGCTTTAGGCTAAGTTTTAATTTGAAAAGCTGATTGACCGCAATAAGAGTTGCCGCCCCATCACTCGAACCACCCCCTAACCCACCGGCGATTGGTATATTTTTTGTAATACGAACGGAAATGCCGCCTTCAAAGTGAGTTTTTTCTTTTAAAAGCCGGAAGGCTTTGACGATTAAGTTTTTCGATCCTTTAGGAAATTTTGGAATTTTAGAAATTATCCGGCATTCAGAAGAATTGTTGCTTCTAAAAGTCAGTTTGTCTGATAAATCAATTTTGTGAAACAGAGAAAAAATATCATGATAATGGTCGGGACGCTTTCTTAAAACTTTTAAAAAAAGATTTAATTTTGCCGGAGCGTCAATAGTTAACGTTTTCATACGAAGCAGTATACAGGAAAAATATATAAGGTGGTAGGTGGTAGGTGGTAGGTTTTAGGCAAAAAATAAGGGCGCGAATTTAAAACTCGCGCCCTTAATTTACTATCTAAGTTATTTTCTCTTCTTCTTTGCTGCTTTTTTCTTCTTAACTACTTTTTTCTTCTTAGCTACTTTTTTCTTAGCTTTTTTCTTAGCCATTGAAAACCTCCTTTCTAAATTTGTTTGTAAAATTTTATATTTTTTACTTCACTAAACCAACTAATACTTTTCAAAAAAATATTTTTTTTATTTTTTCTTGTGGCGATTTTTGCGCAATTTTTTCTTGCGCTTATGCTTATTCATTTTTCTTTTTTTCTTTTTCTTACCGCTCGGCATCTTCTTGATGCTCCTTTCTTCCTATTATTAACGGACTATTCAATCAATAACTTTATTTAAAGGATACTCAATTATTCCAACTGCGCCGCCGCGCTTGAGCGAAGGAATTAAGTGTTTCACCACTTCTTCTTCCAAAATCACTTCAACAGCGAACCAATCAGGATCGCTTAAATAAGAAATTGTAGGGCGTTTAAGCGCCGGGAGAAGTTTTAAAACACGATTTAAATTCTTTTTAGAAACATTTAATTTTAAACCAACCTTTTCTTCAGCTTCCATGGCACCCCGCAAAAGCATTGCGATGTTGTCAATCTTTGCGCGTTTCCACTGATTTTTATACGAATCAACGTTGGCTATCAACTTTGTCACTGAAGTTAATACAGTGTCGATCACTCTGAGATCATTAGCTCTTAAGGAAGAGCCGGTTTCCGTGGCTTCCACAATCGCGTCAGCCAAGTGCGGCGGCTTAACTTCAGTAGCTCCCCATGAAAATTCAACCTGGGCTTTTATTTTTTTCTTGGCCAAATATTTTTTTGTAACTCCTACAAGTTCGGTCGAAATCTTTTTGCCGCGAAGATCTTTTGCTTTTCTAAACTTTGAATGATTCTTAACAGCCAAGACCCATCGGATGGGATTTTTAGTTTGCTTGGAATAAACAAGGTCACAAATTTCTTTTACTTTAGACCCATTCTCAACGACCCAATCATATCCGTTGATAGCGGCATCCAAGATACCTTCCTCTACATAGCGCGGCATTTCTTGGGGCCGGTAAAGCATTAGTTCTAATTCGGAATCATTAACAGATGGATAGTAGGAACGGTTTCGGCCTGAAATCCGAAACCCTGCTTTTTTAAAAAGTTGAAAAGTCGATTCTTCCAAACTGCCCTTTGGAAGTCCTAATTTTAATTTTCGAGTCATCCTTTTAAGCTTCTCTTTTTATTTTATATCAAAAAAACTTTTTAAAAATTCTTTACGAGTAATATTGTAGAAGCATTATGATTTTTTTGTTAACTTTTTTTTGTTTTTTTAAAAAAAAAATAATTTTTAAAATTAACTAGATTTTAAAAAATCTTGATTACCAGCCGCAAGAGGGCAATGCTTGCAGTTTGAGGTTTGATTTTTTTCTGAGTTTCCATTTTCTAAAACCTGACATCGCAACCATTGCGCCATTGTCGATAGTAAATTCTATTTTGGGGAAAAAAACTTTTACATTATTTTTTACGGCTTCTTCATAAAAACGTTTCCTCAAATATCGATTGGCACTCACACCTCCGCCAACTGCTATTTTTTTTAAATTATTAGCTTTGGCCGCTAAAAAAGTTTTTGAAACCAAAATTTCAATCGCTGACTTTTGAAAACTGGCGGCAACATCTTTCCTTTCTTCATCAGAAATTTTTTTCTTCCGTAAATAATTAAGGACTGCCGTTTTAAGGCCGCTGTAACTAAAATTAAACGTTCCCGGCATCCGGGCGTATCCAAAAGAAACAGCATCCGGATTTCCCTTCTCAGCGAGCTTGTCAATAATCGGGCCGCCCGGATAACCAAGCCCCATTAGTTTTGCTGTCTTATCAAATGCTTCTCCCACTGCATCATCCGTTGTTCCACCTAGAACGTTATAAGCACCTTCTTTCAAAACTTTAACGAGTGTTGTGTGCCCGCCTGAAACGATCAATCCTAAGAACGGCGGCTTAAAGTTCGGAAATTCGACACGATTCACCTCTAGATGCGCCTCTAAATGATTAACACCTATCAACGGAATTTTAAGTGAAAGACTAAGAGACTTCGCGAACGAAACGCCCACGAGAAGCGCGCCGATAAGACCGGGTTTGTGAGTAACTGCGATTAAACCAATATCTTTGATTGATATATTTGCTTTTTTTAAAGCCTGCTCCAAAACAATATGAATATTTTCCAAGTGATGTCGGCAGGCAATCTCAGGCACAACACCTCCAAAGGGTTCATGTTTTTTAAGGCTTGAGGAAATAATATTAGAAAGAATTGTCCGAGGCGGTTTTAAAACCGCTATTGACGTTTCATCGCAGGAAGTTTCAATTCCTAAAACAAATTTTCTGCTGTTCATAATAAATCTTTCAGGCGAACGATTTGAATCCCCTTCTTTTTTATTTCAGGAATCATCTGTCTTAAAACAGTCAGGGTGTTTTTCCGCATGTGACCAATACCGATAGCACTGCCTTCACGTCTGGCCTCTTCGATCAATTTATTAACCTGTTTTCGAATTGCGTCTTTGGAATCAATATTATCGAGAAAGATAGTGCGGCGTAAATAAGGAATACCGACCGAGCGGGCCGCATCTTTCCCGACAGCTTTACGAGTTGTCCAACTATCAAGGTAAAACAGCTTTCTTTTCTTAAGAGCGGCGGCGTACGACTTCATTAACTTTAAATCCTGGGTACCGCGGGAACCCATATGATTATTTGATCCGGTTATACCGGGCAAAGAATCTAGATTGCGTCCTACAATTGTTTGAATCTCCTTAGCAGACTGTCCCGTAAAAATACCGCCGGGGCCTAAAACTTCATTATGATGAAGAGCTTCGACCGGCTGATGGAGAATAACTTCATAGCCTTTTTCAGAACCAAGACGCGCCGCTTCTTTTGAAAGAGAAAGTTTGGGTAAAACAGCGATTGTGAGAGGTTTTGGCATTGAAAATAAATCTGGAAAAAGAGCGCTCGAATTTCCAACATCATCAATTACGATTGCGATTCTTTTTTTCTTTACGGGCTTTTTCACCTTGGAAGGAGGAGCCGCCTCTTTTTTGGGTTTCTTTTTTATTTTAGGAAGTTGAAATATTTTTTTCGGGCGCACTACTTCACGCTCTTCAGCTAAATACTCAGTTGAAGAATATTTCCGGGGGGCTTCAATCCTCAAGAAACCAACCGGAATATTTTTTCTTCGAAATTCAGTGCTAACAGAATTTGCCGTACCTGTTTTGGTGGCCACTTCGCGATAGAGCTTAAATTTCCCGGGAAGCTTCCGCTTAACTGTTTTAAGAAAAGTTTTAGGATCCTTGTTTGAATTAAGACGCACTACCAAATGAACTTCATTCCATTTGGCTCTCCAGTTCTCTCTGGGTATAACGCGCTTTGAAACGACCCGGGCTTCTTTTGTGTTTTTAGCGGCAGCTCTTACAACACTCTCGAACTTTTGAGCATCGGCTCGATAATCTTGAAAAAAAAGAAACATGCCGGCAATACCTAAAAATAAAAAAAATAAATACCATTGAATTTTATTTTTCCAAAAGAACTTAGTTTTTTTCTTAAAAGAAGATCGAAGTGATTTTAAAAAGTCGCTCTTCTTTCGGGAACGTCCGCCCCGTTTTTTTCTTTTCTTGGGCGAGCGTCTTTTAGATACTTTTTTTCGGCGCGGCATTTCTTAAATCCTGTTTTAAAAAAGTAAAACTTTCATTTAATGTTATATCTTCAACGACTTCATCTTTTACTTCAATTAGAAAATCAGGTTCAACTCCCCTTCCTTGAATCCGTTTACCATCCGGCGTGTAATAATAAGCCGTTGTAAGCCGAAGCGCTGAACCATCTTCTAACGGAAAAATGGTTTGAATGGAAGCTTTTCCATATGTCTTCCGGCCCGCAATTAGTGTCCGGCCATGATATTTTAAAGCACCTGCTAAAATTTCAGCAGCACTCGCTGAGTTCTCGTTAACTAGAAGAAGAAGAGGTAAATCGCGGAAAATACCATCAGTAAAAGTTTTATAGATTTGACTATCGCTCGAAGTGCGTCCTTTTGTAATTACAATTTCCTTATTTTTACTTAAAAAAAGTCCTGCTACCTGAATCCCAGCTTCAAAAACACCGCCGGCATTATCCCTCAAATCCAAAACTATTCCCTCTAAGCCGTCTTTTTTCATTTTATTAATAAGATCTGAAATCTCCCTAGCAGTTTTTTCTGTAAAATTGAGACATTGAATATACCCAATACCGTCATTCAGCTTAAAAAATTTACCAATACTTTTATTCAAAACTTGCTCTTTTTTAATGGTAAAACTGATTTTTTCTTTATTCGCACCCTTCTCTCGATAGACTTGGAGAAGAAGATTGGAGACCTCATCATTCAGTAAAATAGCAACCACTTCGGCTAAAGTTAAGTCTCGGGTTTCCCTGCCGTTAATTTCGAAAATTTCGTCGCCCGGTAAAATACCGGCTAGATCAGCCGGGCTTGCTTCGAGAGTTTTAAGAATCAGCGGATATTCACCCTCTTTATTTAAAAGGATACCGATACCAACAAAACTTCCTCCAGCTTCCAATTCCAATTGCCCATATTCAAACGGGGTTAAATATTCGCTATCTCCATCAAGGTTATGAACCATCCCTTTTAAGGAACCCCGAATTAAGTCTTGAGGAAGAGGTGGTGTAATATAAAATTTATCAATTTTCTCTGCGGTTTGATTAAGTTTTTTAAGTACTTCGGATGAAAAAAATTCTCGTTTTTCAGCGTGAACGTTTTTAAAAAACATTAAAACAAAAGCAACGCTGGCAATGGCCAGAAAAATATTTCTGAAAAATAAATGATTCATTAAAAACTTACGAAGAAAGCTTCTTTTTAAGAAGCTGATTGACAAGACCGGGATTTGCTTTTCCTTTTGTTTCTTTCATCACTTGACCGACCAAGAACCCAAGCGCTGCGTTTTTTCCGCTTCGATAGTCTCCGGCAACTTTTTCATTAGCCTCAATCACTTTTTCAACTATTTTTTCAATGGCACCCGTGTCTGTAATTTGGACTAGCCCCTTTTCTTTAACGATTTCCCCGGCAGATTTGCCGGAGCTAAGCATCTCAGGCAAGACTTCCTTAGCAATCTTACCGCTAATAGTCTTATTTTCGATCAGCTGAATGAGGCCGCTTAAATCCTGGGGGCTGAGCGAAGTCGTAGAAATCGTTTCTTTTCTGACATTTAACTGCCCTAAGAGCTCAGATTGGATCCAATTGCTCGCAAGTTTTGGGTCTTTAATGCTTTTGCAGGTTTCTTCGTAAAAATCCGCCAAGCTTTTTTCGGCAACCAAATTCAGGGCGTCATAATCGGACAGCTCATAACTTTCTTTGAAGCGATTTTTTCTTGCTTCGGGCAATTCCGGCAATTCCTCTTCTATTTTTTTAACAACTTCCCGCGAAACCGTAAAAGGCACAAGATCAGGTTCGGGGAAGTAGCGATAGTCATGCGCCTCTTCTTTTGAGCGCATCGAAAGTGTCGTTCCTTTTTCGTCGTTCCAAAGCCGTGTTTCCTGAATAATACGCTCACCATTTAAAAGAGTTTCTTCTTGTCGTTTAATTTCATATTCCAAGGACTTTTGAACTGCTCGAAAAGAATTTAAATTTTTAATTTCAGTTTTTGTCCCAAGCTCTTTTTGACCCACAGGACGAATTGAAATATTCGCATCACACCTTAAACTTCCTTCCTGCATATTACAGTCGCTTACTTCCGCGTATTCCAGTATCGCTTTGAGCTGTTTTAAATAAACATAAGCCTCTTCGGGTGAGGTAATATCCGGTTCTGAAACAATCTCGAGGAGTGGCGTGCCTGTTCGGTTGTAATCAACAAGGCTTCCATCCGGCGATTGGTCATGAATCATTTTGCCGGCATCTTCCTCCAGATGCGCCCGTGTTATACCGATTCGCTTAGCTTCCCCGCTTTTTAAGGCTACATTTAAAAATCCCTTAAATGATAAGGGTTTATCAAATTGAGAAATTTGATAGGCCTTGGGAAGATCAGGGTAAAAATAATTTTTCCGGTCAAATTTAAGTCTTTCAGCAATATTGCAATTAAACGCTAAGGCTGCTCTTATTCCCAATTCCAAAACTCGTTTATTCAAAACCGGCAAAGAGCCCGGTAAACCCAAACAAACAGGACAAGTGTTGGTATTAGGCTCGGCACCAAACTCAGTAGAGCAGCTGCAAAAAATCTTACTCTTCGTTTTTAACTGCACGTGAACTTCGAGACCGATTACAGGTTCGTAATTACTCATAATGCCGGAAATTTTGTGTGAAAATCAGTTGATTGTTCATAAGTGTGAGCCGCTTTAAGCAGCAAACTCTCTTGAAAGGCATTTGCTGTCAATTGCAGTCCGACAGGAAGTCCTTTTGAATCAAAACCGCACGGAACCGAAATAGCCGGAAGACCTGTTAAATTAGCTGAGATGGTATAAATGTCAGAAAGATACATAGCTAGCGGATCAGTGAGCCGCTCTCCTGCTTTAAAAGCGGTTGTGGGTGAGGTAGGACTCAAAATAAGATCAACCTCTTTAAAGGCATTTTCGTAATCTTGCTTAAAAAGCGTTCTTACCCGCTGTGCTTTTAAATAATAGGCGTCATAATAGCCTGAGGATAAAACAAAAGTTCCAAGAATGATCCTCCGCTTGGCTTCACGCCCAAAACCAGCCTGGCGGGTTTTGCGGTAAAGATCCAAAATATCATTACTTGCAGCTCGCTTGCCGTACTCGACACCATCAAAACGGGCCAAATTAGAACTTGCTTCTGCTGTCGCGACTACATAGTAAACAGGAACGGCATACTGGGTATGCGGCAAATTAATATCCTGAATTTTGGCTCCTAATTTCTTAAGCTGTTCAATTGCCTCAATAATTTTTTGTTCAACTTCTTTATCTAACCCTTCAACAAAAAATTCTTTAGGAACCCCAACCCGAAGACCTTTAATTCCCCCTTCTAATTCTTTTGAATACTGGGGAACCGGAACATTAATACTTGTTGAATCTTTCTTATCATAACCGGCTATCATTTCTAAAAGCAGCGCTGCATCCCGCACTGTTTTTGTAAAAGGTCCTATTTGATCTAAACTGGAACCAAAAGCTATTAAACCGTAACGGGAAACACGGCCATAAGTTGGCTTCAAGCCAACAATTCCGGTCAAAGCAGCTGGTTGTCTGATTGAGCCGCCCGTATCAGAGCCCAATGCGCAAATAGCCTCTCCTGCCGCTACAGACGCCGCACTGCCTCCAGAGGAGCCGCCCGGAACCCTCTCAAGATCCCATGGATTTGCCGTCCGTCCTGCCTTGTATTTTTTCCCAAAAGATTCCCCTTTAATGCCGAACACTGAATTCTCGCAAGAAGAACCAAAAGCAAACTCATCTAAGTCACATTTTTTAAATATATAGGCGCCTTTTGCAATAAGCTTTTCAACAACAGTTGCGTTATAGGGAGGAATGAATCCAAAGAGTATCTCCGAAGCACAAGTGGTCTCCCAATCTTCGGTGCACATATTGTCTTTAAGTGAAACAGGAAGCCCATAAAAAGGGCTTTGTACGTCAGGCTCTTTAATGCTGCAAAGTGGTGCTGTCGAAAGATAGGCACCTATTTTAGGGTCTATCTTTTCGACGCGCTCTTCTAAGGCAGTCCGGAGAGAGCCCCAGCCTTTTTCTTTGGATAACTTAACGGCGTCTTCGATCCCCAGATTCGTGATATTAGGCATTTTTTACTGTTCGATTACTTTTGGCACTTTAAAGAAAGGGCCCTCTTTATCAGGAGCATATTTAAGAACTTTTTTTGCGGCGTTAGTTGGAATCACTTCATCGTCACGGTAAACATTCTCTGAATCAAAAGGGTGGCTCGTCGGAGAAACCGAGTCAAGCCCCTCTATAGAATTAATAGTTTCTACATGAGTTAAAATCTTCTCAAGCTCTCCGGACAAACTCTTTTTTTCTTCTGCATCTAAGTTGATATTCGCCAATTCGGCGACTTTTTCTATTGGAATTTTCATGGGGGGCATCATAGCAAATCTCTTTAATTTCGTACACCGTTTGTCCCGCCCCAGCCACTATCAACTAACCACTGCGAGGACTGATACATCAGGTATCAGCCGAGCGTGCCAAAAACATTGGTTTTTGGCCTACCCGCTATATACTAGTCCATGCGTTCTCTCAGTATTTATATCCACATCCCCTTTTGTAAGAAGATTTGCCCTTATTGCAATTTCGCCACTTCCCGGTATCACAGACACCAGGAAATTGAATTGTATATTGAGGCGCTTAAAAAGGAGTTTGAGCATCGCCTTCCTAAACTAGGTCCGATAAGCGCTCCTTCTATCTATTTTGGCGGCGGCACACCATCCCTTCTAACCGGAAAAGGTTTGAAAAACCTTTTTGACAGTTTAAGCCGGTGGGTTAAATGGAACAAGCAGGCTGAAATTACTTTGGAAGCTAATCCTGAAACTATTAACAAAACTTTGGCCAAAGATTGGAAAATGCTTGGTGTTAATCGAGTCAGCCTGGGCGCTCAAAGTTTTAATTCAGGCACATTAAAAAAACTTGGCAGAACTCATACACCGAAAAACATTAACCATTCAGCTGCTATTTTAAAAGAACAGGGGCATCAAAATATCAATTTAGACCTCATCTATGGTCTACCAAATGAATCTTCGTCTGATTTTAATTCAACCATTCAAGCCGTTTCAAAGCTGGGCCCAAGTCACATTTCGCTTTATCAGCTTGCCATTGAAGAAAAAACCCGCTTTTACTTGCTGAACAAAAAAAATGTTCTGGCCCTCCCCTCTGATGAGGAAACAAGCTTAATGTATGAAAATGCCCTTTTAGTTTTCAAAAAAGCGGGTTTTAATCACTACGAACTGCAGAATTTTTCTAAACCAGGATTCGAATCTATTCATAATCTTCGTTATTGGAAGCATTTGGAATTTTTAGGGTTTGGCGTGGGTGCGTATTCTTATATTAATGGTAAACGGTTCGGACACACCAAAATTCTTTCTTCTTATTTAAAAAATAGCAAAAAGGATGTTTTTGATCCGGCCGTTACAGAAAATATTACGCCCAAAATAGCATTGAAGGAAAAAATTATTTTAGGGCTTCGTCTTAAAGAAGGAATTGATTTGAATCAATTTGAAAAAGAGGGTTTTGAAATCCCTAAAACAACTCTTCACCAATTAAAACAATTATCTAATGAGGGCCTTTTGATTAAAAAAGAAAATACTTACCAATCAACACTCCAAGGTCAGCATTTATCAGAAACTGTTGCGGCACGGTTGGTGTGAAACAGTAGTTAGCGGTTAGTAATTAGTGGTTAGTGACTAACCTGTCCCCTTTATGTTAAAGTAAGTCATGAAATTGGTTTTAAAATCTGCATTCTTTTGGTTCTACACGGCACTTATGACACTGATCGTGACATTACCGATATTGATTTGTTCTACAATTCTCCTCCCCTTAAATCCAACGCGGAAGTGGGCTCACAGAATTGGAAACTTTTGGGGGCGGTCCGTTTTTGCTGTTAACCCTAATTGGAATTTTTTGATTGAAGGTAAGGAACATTTGCGAGGGGGAGCTGCTGTCATTGTCGCCAATCACGAAAGCATGTCTGATATTATCGCTATGTATTTGCTTAGAACCAATTTTAAATGGCTAGCTAAAGAGGAGCTGTTCCGGGTACCTTTCTTCGGCTGGTCCATGTCTCTATGCGGATATATCCCTCTCAAACGCGGAAGCATTCGGAGTGCCCGAGAAAGTTTCGAAAAGGCTAAAAAATATATAAAAAAAGGCGTCTCAATTCTTATCTTCCCGGAAGGAACTCGTTCTTTGGACGGTGAATTGGCCACATTTAAAGGAGGGGCTTTTAAATTAGCTATTCAAGAAAAGGTAGCGATTATCCCTGTCGTAACAACCGGGACACGGCATATTATTCAAAAAGGCAGCTGGAAGATTAATGAGAAAAATAAAATGCAGATAAAAATCCTTCCTCCTATAGCAACTCAAGACCTAATAGAAGCGGATGAAAATAATCTCCGGCATGAAACTCGAGAAAAAATGGCAAAAGCCCTTCACGAGCTGCGACTCGCTAGCAATTAATCTTTACGCCAAAACCCCCTGAGCCACCAAGGACGTTTCTTTTTACCCCACATTCCTGATTCATTCCCTTTGGCTTCGGCTTCCAATTCCAAAAAATGCTCACGATATTTATGCGGGAACCTCCGGTAAGCTTCAGCATAGCCCTCGCGCACCATTACTTCATTAACAAAAACGCCATCCGGCAAATAGATGAAAGCCAGGCGCCTGCCATACTTGTCCCGAGGCTCAGGGCCATCTTTTAAAGTAACTTCTTTGCCTTCGATCAGCTCTTTTAAATATTTCTTAGCTTCTTTGCCGAAAGGCTCCCCTCTGTGATACTTAGAATCTATTTCGGGAGCATCAATACCGATAAGCCGCACTCTTTCATGGTTCTTTAAAATCACAGTGTCGCCGTCAATAACATAGACTATCCTTTCAGCAAAAACCTGGGCTGTATTGGCAAGGCCTATCAAAATAAATGTTATAAAAAATGATAATATAATTCTTTTCATATGCGTAATGTATTTGAATCCGGCATTAGTTGTCAACTCAAGCTCTTATAATAGTTTTTTCCTGGGACAAACACTACCCCTATTATAAAATGCGCTCGTGAAAATAACAGATGCTCAATACCTTTCAGGCACTCTTTTTTTGGAGGGTTTTTTAATTCTATTGCTTTTTATTCACCTTGTTTATTTCTTTAAAAAATACAAAAGTTTTATCGTTACTTGTTCGTTTCTTCTCGTAATTATCGTAGTAATTGGCGTCCAATTCTCTGACTGGAATTATAAGATCTCGGCACCCCTCATTAAAAAAAATACTTTTATCGGCTTTTGGGTCTTTCTGGCAGGTTTTCCTTATTTTGCGCTATTGATAAGGCGAATTCTCCGGCCTCTTCATATCAAAAAAATCTTGGCTAGAAAAGGCCCTCTCAAAGAAGTAATGATTGCTTCGGAAGCCCTCGCTCAAGAGAAGATCGGCGCTCTTCTCATTCTTGCTAACCGGGACTCTTTATCGCATTTTACTGAACAGGGTCTTTTAATTGATTCTCACCTAAAACGCGAACTTCTCATCTCCCTTCTGGCTCCCAACACACCTACACATGAGGGAGCTATTATTATTAAGGGAGACCGTATCTCGGCTTGTTCAGTTGGTTTGCCTATAAGCAAAAAAGCTATCATTGATTCCTCTGTTGAAAAGAAATTTCAAATAGCATTGGATTTCAGCCAGCATTATGATTCTTTAGTGATTTATATTTCTGAAGCTTCCGGCCAAATTCATTTTCTCTTTGCCGGAAAAGTCTATAGCTATGTTTCCATGAAACAATCTAAGAAACTAATTAAACAACTGCTATCATGATACCGATTCCTTATCTAAAAATAAAAAAACAACATTCGGACTCGCTTTTACTTGTTAAATCTTTCTGGCTTCTCGCCCATGAATTAATTCTTTGCGGCTTTTGGTTCTGTCTGATAATTATATGCTTTTCCGATGAGGCTAAGCTTGGATTAGTTAATTTCTACAGAAAACATCTGCCGGCGGGGCTTATTCTCTTGCCTCTTAGCACCAAGGTCGCTCTCCTCATTCCTTTTTTGATGCTAATCGCATGTATTTGGTTTTTAAGCAGCGGCACTAAGTGGTCCTTCAATAGGAACGATGGGTCCGTTATCCGTTCCCGATACATCTTTTTCGGGCTCCTTTCTTTAAAGAAAAAATGGGCTTTTGATGAGATTAATGAGATTCGTATTCATCAGCTGGGTAAGAGCAGGCCCTACAAGCTTTATCTTTTGAGCCGTTCCGGGAAATCAATACTTATGGATAATTCGGGTAATAGGAGGGGCCTTCAAAAAATTGCTCAACAAATCTCTATTCTAATGGATAAACCCATTCATTAATTCTCAGATCTTAGATCTAAGATCTGAGATCTAAGAGATTGATTTGAGCCTCAAACTTAATAAAATACTCCTACTATGAATAAGAAAACAAAAATAGAAGCGGTTGTGTTCGATATTGATGGTGTCATTGTTGATACTCGGGGCTCTTATTTAGAAGCAATCCGTATTGCAACCGAAATCTATCTAACTCAAGTTGTTGGTTTTTCAAAAGTCGGCTCCCCTCTTTTATCTTTAAAAGAGGTCGAGCTTTTTAAAATGCTGGGCGGATTTAATAACGATTGGGATTGTGTCGAAGGTCTCTTGTATTACTTTTTATCGCTTGGCTTTTCAAAAAAAGAAATGTCTTTAAAAACTTTAAAATCAAAAAAGAATTTCAAAGCGCTTCTTAAAATAAATAATAAACGCTTTCTAAGATTTAAAAAAAATAAAAGCTTAATTTCCTACAATTTAATTGTCTCAATTTTCCAAGAAATATATTTGGGTAATAAAATTTATCCAAAAATCTATAAGAAAAAAAATAGCTTTTGGAATAAAAAAGGGCTTTATTTGAAAGAAAAGCCGCTTCATCCCATAGACTTTTATCGCCAACTTAAAAAAAACGGCCTTAAATTAGCTATCGCCACCGGAAGAGCTCGATTTGAAACTCAAATGATTTTAAGACAGCTAAAGTTAACTTCTCTTTTTGACTCAATCGTAACTGCTGATGATGTGGTGAAGGCTGAAGAGCGATTTTTTAAACAAACCGGTAAAAAGCAAAACCTTTCAAAACCAAATCCTTTTGTCTTGGTTCGAAACGCAAAAAATCTCAAACAAGTGCGTTTCGCTTATATCGGGGATTTGCCGGACGATATAAAAACTGCTCGAAGAGCCGCGCGTTTTGGACTTTCGGTCAAAGGTATTGGGTTCTTAAAAGCCGTAACCGAAAAGTCTGCAATGCGGCAAGCGATGAAGCGTGCCGGCGCTCATTCCGTAGCCAACACACCCCAAGAGCTAATTAAAATCCTAAATAGTTTTTAATTTTTTTAAATTTAAAAACAGAATTAAGAAGAGCTTTTTGCGCGGACTACGTTCTTTGCTGTCGGACCCCGCTGTCCATCTTCGACTTCAAACGTCACGCTTTCTCCATCATTAAGCGATTTGTATTCATCGCTTTGAATAGCCGAATAATGTACAAATATATCCTGACCATCTTCAGAGGTGATAAATCCGTAACCCTTTCTAACATCAAACCATTTCACTGTCCCTTGGGCCATTTAAAAAATCTCCTTTATTAAAACGTTAAAAAAACAAACGAGTGCGCATTATATCTTTTTTTGAAATTTGTCGATATATTCTAATAGTTTCCAAAAATTATTTGGCGATAATTCTTCGGCCCTCGCTTTAGGCGGAAGTCCGAGCCTTATCATCAAATCTTCTCCCCGAGCTTGTTTTAAGCCGTAATTTTTTGAAAGCAAGTTAATCAGCTGTTTGCGCCGTTCACTAAAAGCAACTTTAACGAGATGCAGATAATCTTCTTTTTTTTGGAAATCCGCTTTAAATTTTTTCTTAAATTCAATCTCGATAAAACTTGAGCATACATCCGGTTTAGGGGTAAAGCAGCCGGGCGTGATATCAAATAATTTTTTAATAGCCGTAAAATAACCAAAACCGGCACTTAACCGCCCATAATTCTTTGAGCCTGGTTTTGCTACGAGACGATCTACCACTTCTTTCTGCAAGGTGAAATATGCTTTATTAATAAAAGCGCTCAATTCTAAAGTGCGAAAGAGAATAGGGCTTGAAATATAATAAGGCAAATTGCCAATAATAATATTATCATTAGACTGCAGTAGGTTTTTTTCGAAAACTTCTAAGACATCGCCTTTGATTAAACGGAAGTTCGGATATTTAGGAATTAATTCCTGCTCTAAAAATGCTTGAAGTTTTTTATCAATCTCAATTGAAGTAACAAACTTGCCTTTTTTTAAAAGAGGTTCTGTTATAGCACCCAATCCCGGTCCGATTTCAATAAAGTCATCTTCTTCATTAAGCGGTAATGACTCGATAATTTTTCTCTTGATATTGGGGTCGACTAGGAAATTTTGCCCAAATCGTTTGATGGGGTGAATATCGTATTTTTTTAATATTTCTATAATCGACATAGTTCGGTTAGCATACAACATGCAGCATGCGGCATACAGAAAAAAAGCTACTCATAGTTAACCCCACCTGACCTCCCCTTAAACTAAGGGGAGGAAGTCTATAGACAATCTCCCCTCTTAGATTAAGAGGGGCTGGGGGAGTTAAATATGCTGAATACTGAACGCTGGCGACTGAATACTAATTAATTGGCGCATCAAGCGGCAATTAATTACGCTGCTTTACCGATTTCTCTAGCACCAATAAAGTCTTGAACTAATTGGATTAAGAGTTGGCCAATAGCGGTGGGGACCCAAAATTCATTAGCCCCCTTCGTGAAAGCCTCTTGATAGCGGGGCTCGCCCGAAGCGAAAAGAAGCGCTAAACTTACTACCCCCTCTTCCCCTTTGGGCTGCAAGAGAATGAGCCGATCGGTTTGAACTTCGCTTAATTGGCCTGTAATAGCCGCGGGGTCTGTTAAGGTTTCTGATAAATGAAGCAGGTTACCCGTACCCGTAAAACCTTGTATGACATTTAAATTTTCGGCCGTTAAGTCATTCTGCAAAACTTTAACCCTCCCCGACTCTTGCTTAAAAAGAGCAGGTCTTAAATCAAGATCGGTAACATTTGTAAGAACTATTTTGATCCGATCCTCAAGGAGGTGCTTTTCGATTTCACTTTGAACTTTGGGTGTAAACTCATTCCATTCGCTAAGACTAAAAATCACGGTAACCGGCCGCCTTTTTAATGCTTCCATATCACCTTCTAAAGCAACCTTTTCTTTGATGCCCAAGCTTTTTCCTTCCGATGGCGCAATCCATTCGCCCAATTTTAATTCGTCATTCCTTCTGAGCACAAGCAAGCTATGTTCTTTTTCTTTTCCAGCATCTAATACAAATTCGATTTTCCCTCCTTCCACTTCCTTCAGAAAAACCGAATCTAATATTCCGCTCCCTAATTCTTCTTGAAAATCGGTGACTTTAGCATTAAAACTAAAGAAAAAAGGAACCGTCGCCCCGATGCCGCGCTCTATCTCTTCCGGACCTACTTCGCTCATTAAAAATGTCCAACCGCTTATTTTCAAGTAATCCTGTTTCAATAAATCAAATAAGATCAAATCATTAGAATTGGTATAAAGAATTCTTCCATCGTTTGCGCTAAATAAAAATCTTCCAGCGACATCACCGAAAGGTAGAAATTTGTAAGAACTACCTACTGTCCGGTTTTCAAAAAGAGCCACACCCAAATAATGCGGCCAGCCGCTTTCATGTCTCACGGCATAAATCTCAATACGCCCATCAAAATAACGTAATAGGCTATCATCGGCAGGTTTATAGGTTACAACCTCTTCTTCAAACCCTGCATATCTTGATTCCTCTGCCATCGTCAAAGATCGAAAGTTTTCTGCTAGACGTGCTAACTCTTCATTATTCTTTTCTGTTATGCGAGGTAAAGTTGTTAATTCAAACCCAAGATCTTCTATGTGTAACGCTCCCAAACTCTTTCCTTTGTAGAACTCTTGCAAACGCTCAGTATCGTAAGGTTTTTCGTAAACCGTTCTTGCTTGAATATCAGCCAACTCATAATCCGAATCAGAACTTATCCAAAACTCATCATAGGTAGACCCAGCTTCCTTAGTCCAAAAATTAACATTAGATTTAGGATTAGCAGACCTTCCATCGTCATATTGTATTGTCATTTCAATTTCTCGGGGACTGCTCCCAGCAACCACAAACCAGCCAGCCGGTTGGGGCACTGGTTCATATTCCGGTCTGTACCGTCGTTCAAAATAAACGAGGTCGCCTGGCTTTAACTTTGAAGGGTTAACCATTCTACCTAATTCCACACGGATTTTTTCCTTTTTACCCAAACTCTGTCCTCTATAATTTTCTTGCAAACGCTTAACATCTAAAGGCTTTTCAACAACAGCCCTTGTTTTGACATCTGTTAACTCATACCCTGAATCAGAACTTACCCAAAATTCATCATAAATATTTTGGGAATCCTTAGTCCAAAGGCTGGCATTAGATTTAGGAGAAGATGTTCTGCCATAATACCCCGTCGTCAAGCGAATTTCTTCAGGATCACTTTGAATAACTATAAACCAACCCGTTGACTGAGACATTGGGTCATGGCGAGGTGTAAGCCGTCGTTCAAAATAAACTAGATCCCCTGGCTTTAGTTTAGAGGGGTCGACCACTTTACCTAATTTCACTCGGACTTTTTTTGTCTCACCCAAACTAGCCGCTTTCGCCTTTGCTATTTTGGATGCGATTTCTTTCTTTTCAATGTCAGTGAGATTAATAGCATCTGGTAAGGCTGTTTCCAAAAACTCGAGAGCTTCTGGAGCAAAAGCTTCCCTGAGCTCGTCCTCGCGAAGAACGATGGAAGTTTCACGAACGACACTCGTAAAAGCATCAGAACCGTGCACTTTATTTCTTTCAGCTATCCCTCCGGCATATTCTTTATAATCAACTCCAAATATATTCCGAAGAGTCCCCTCCTCCGTTCCATCCCGTTTGCCGAGAATATCACGAAACTCTTGATTCCCGCCTTTTATTAAAAATGGAACAACCTCCCCTGAATTAATATAAGTGGTAACAGGTTTATAATACGACGCTCCTTCATGCTCACGATAAAAAGTTTCGACTTTTTCTATTGGAAGCTTTCTGGGTTTCCCTACCCAGACGATTTCTAGCCCTCTATCTTCCACAAGGTAAGCTATCATTTTTTCACGAGTCGCTTGATCGACCTCAGACTTAAACATCCCGTAAGCAACCTTCTCATTTTCCAAATCAGCCAGTGTAATCTTTGCTGCGGGAGCGCCCAAACTTTGACCGGTAAATTCATCGCCCCTCAAAGTCATTTCCCTAAAACCTGATTCAGGCCTTTCGGTTAAATTAAACTGACTGATATTAATAGAAGTAGTTGGATCTGAAAAAGCGACAGCAAATGATTTCGTGTTCTTATTAACCAGCAATGATTCAAAATTTCCATACATCGATACCCATTGCCCGTTTGTATCGGGAACATTAATCGCGATCTTGCCGCGTGTCATCACTTGATCATCAGTATTTTTTAATTCGAGAAAAATAGTTCCGGCTTTTTGTGTTTTAAATTGAATATTAAAAAAGTGATTGTCCTTGAGATCGACGCCCCGCTTTACAATCCTCCAAAGATAGCCGGCTCCGTCAGGCAAATAAAGAATCTTATCTTTCTCACTCAACTGGTGACGAGCGCTCCCTTGAAAGGGGCCTTCTAACACATCAATGCCTAAAAATTTTCTTTTTATTCCCTTAAAACCCAGCATTCCTTGCGGCACAGAACGCTCAGGCAAAGCAAGCGGTATTTGCGTTCCTTTCAATGAAGCAATGTCGCCAAAAACCTTCTTATGCATCGCATTGATCAACTTCAAGAAATCTTCATATTTCCCGTCACGCTTTAGAGCATCTCTTAAAATATCAGGGCTTCCTAAACCTGGGACGCCATTAGCGAGCGACTGGACAATTGTCATCTTTCCATCATGAGTTAGGATAGGACCGATTTCTCTTCCGTTTTGGTTAACCGATTCTGAAAACCCGTAGGGGCCCTGCATCTTAGGCCCTTTTATCATATTCAAGAGCCAAGCCGTTCCCGCCACTTCATCTTCAATGATTACAGGGAAAGCCGCATAAGGCGCGAACTTATCTGTTTCTGTAACCCGCGCCCTTGGATCATTAGCTCCTTTAATCCCTACTTCATCAATATAAGGAAGCTCTGAAACATTTCTCGAAACTGTCCCGTGACTTGAAGCATAAAGACCCGATTTACCCTTTTCTTTTGAATAAGCGGTTTTTGCAATTTGGATATTGCGAAATATTTGTTTAGTCAAGGGGTCGTCTAAATAAGGTAGCATTAAAAAAGGCCACTCTTCATGACCCGATAGGCGCCACCCTTGTCGAATTGTCACCTCCCCTTCCTCGGTAGGAAAATCAATACGTTTTAAAGTGTTTGCCTTGAAATTCCACATCTTCTCAACCAAGTCCGTATCGGCCCCTCCATATAAAGACCACAGCATCACAAACATTTCTCCCTCAAAATTACCCAGGTGATATAAATTCCGTGGATTAGCGTAATTACCTTTAAAAGGCTTGGCTTGAGTATCACGAATATCAGTAACGCCTCTTATTTTTTCATTTTTTTCATCAAAAAACATCATGTGCATATTTTTAACAAGTTCATCAAAATAATTTTGATATCGAGCCGCCAAATCTAGGTAGCCTGCTTTTTTTAAGGTATTAGCGGCTGCCAGCATAGCCCAAGCCATTTGTCCATTATCAAGAGCTGGAACTCTTTTTGACCAATCTTCAGCCGGTTTCATTCCGCGAGAAGTAATCAGAAACCAAGGTAAAAACCCGCCAAAGCCAGGATGCTCGCGATTAAATTTCTCGAATGTATCCATTTTTTTATTCAGGAGATCGAACGCAATATCTTTTGCTTGAGATATATCGCTAGGAGATAAGAATGTTTGAACGCGTGGGTTACCCGCAATTGCTTCAGCCAATAACATAATATGAAGCGATTCTTTGGAAGGAGCGCTCCAATTACGAGGTCCTCCTAACAACTCCCCTGTATCAAAATCAATTAAATGCCCATCATAGGTAAGGCCGGTTATATCATCATAAGCTACTCCCGGCTGATGAAATTGTCCTTCCCAAGCTAAAACATTAGTGACAAAAGCCGCTCGTTTTTCCGTATTTTTTAAATCTTCAATAGTAAATTGCCTGGCAAACTCAGGATTACTGACATCAACCGCACCCCTTGCAACCATCTCCCCGGCCGTACGGCGGGCAGCAGGCTGGGGTTGTTTCGGTGTATCGCCAAATAAAAGAGAACTGCTCGCAAGACCAGCTACCGCTGTCATTAGCGCAGATTTTTGCAAAAATTCTCTTCTTGTCATCTCAAGTTTACCAAGACTTTGACCCCGAACCGAAAAAGGTTCCACTTCCTTTGAAGCAAGCTCCTCATCATCAATTATTGAGACCCGCACAAAAGACGGCGGAGGTTTTCCAAGACCGCCTTCCCCTACTTCAAAACCCCCCGGCAAGAAACCTCCCAATTTAAGTTCTTTGAGATCCGCTTTACGCTTCACCCTAAACATTTCGGCAATGGCACGAATTAACGTTTTTACTTCGGCTAACGTCCCCTCGATAGCTACAATTGTTCGCTGCAAAAGGAGCCCTGAGGCAATGTTTTTTTCAAAAAAAGGCTCTTCGAACTGATAATAAGGATGCGTCATCAAGTAATCGTAGCGGGCCTCATGCTTCCGGTCTCCGGCCTTCATACGAGGAGAAATTAAAACAAAAGACACTTGATTCTCTTTAAAAAATTGAAGGAGTGGTGCTTTATGAAAACCTCCCGTAACAAGAACGCTGGGTACAGGTGAATTAAAATGCGGTTTTAAAGCTTCTTTAAAATTTTGATCTCTCTTTTCGGCTAACTCATAGAAAAGAATGTTTTCTTTAATTAAACCTTCCCATTCATTTAATAACACCAGGGTGCGCTTTAAATTTTTAGCTAAAAAATTAGCCAGTTTTACTGTTGTAATATTCTCATATTTTTTTAATTCTTGAAATTGATCGGGGGTGATCTGTAATTCGTTTAATTTAGTAAAGAGCTTAATTCCTTCTTGATAAAAAAATGTTTTTTGAGCAAGTTTAGAGGTTAAGTACTTCTTAATAAAATCGCCTTCAAACCTGTCCAGTTCTTTAAAGAGCGTTTTGTGGTCCAACACCTCTAATTTTTCATTTAATTCTTTCTCTTCTGCTTTGCTTAATTTCCTCTTATTCAAATTCTCCGAAATCAACTTCAGATTGGGATATTTTTTTTCTGCTCTCAGCTCTTGGCTCTCAGCCCTTGGCTCTCCATAATAAATTCGCATCACCCTAAATAGATAATCCGCCAAAGACACTTTTTCTGCTTCAAATCGGGACCTGAGCTTTAAAAATTTTTTTACTTCCTTGGGATAAACGCGTCCTCCCAAAACCTTAAGCCGCTTTGAAATAACTTTGAGCTGCTTACTAATAAGAGCACGGTTAGCGGCTGAGGCCTTATAGGCCTTTAAATTAGCCAGGTAATCTTGGTTTTTTTCGATTCCGACAATATTAAAATCATCTTCCCGATTAATATAAGCATGTTGAGCTCCATTGATTCTCAAGTAATCCATTAAAAAGAATGAGGTTTTTTCTTTCAAGGCCCGATCAATACCGCTGAATAATTCATCTAAAGGAAGAGGTCCTTCAAAACCTTCGACATAAAGGTTTTCGGCTTTGTTTTCTTTTACAAAATGGGTAACAAGCTTGGAAATATTTTCTTGTGCCGTGAGACTAGAATGAGCGTCTTGGATATAAAAAATCGGCTGAGTCTTGCCCTTAAAAACCTTTTCGATAGTACCCCATTCAGCAGGAATGGCGAACTCTTGGAGCGCTTGACCAGGAGTTGCAGCCAGCAAATTAACCGGCACACCCCACAAAACACTCGTTGTGACAAAGCAAAATACAACAATTGCACTTATAGCCCTAGAAAAAAAGAAACAGCGCATTCCGCTCCTTTCTTTTTACTTACATTTTTACCTATTTACAGGTCTTTAAAAAGATGCCTGACAAAAGCCCAAATTACAAGTTTGGAGAAGAAAAAGGGGTTGAGATCTAAGATCTAGGAACTAAGGGATTACAACAGATAATCGAGGGCTTTTTCGATGGAGTGGGAGCTGGCCTTATTCTTATAGGCAATATCAAAAGCAGTGCCATGATCAGGCGTCGACCTCTTAAAAGGAAGCCCCAAGGTCACATTAATCCCCTCATCAAAAGCGATCATCTTTAAAGGCCCAAGACCTTGGTCATGATACATTGAAATAACTAGGTCAATCTTTTTCTGATAAGCTAAAGCAAAGATAGTGTCTGCCGGTATCGGCCCCAGAACTTTAACACCCTTTCTCTTAAGCTTCTTAACGGCAGGAGCGATAATCTTGATCTCTTCCTGGCCCACAAGTCCCCCATCGCCCCCGTGAGGATTGAGCCCTGCGATACCGATGCGAGGGTTTCTTTTAAGAATAGTTTTTAGAAATCGATTAGCTAGAAGAGTTTTATCAATAATTAACTGAGAAGTGATACTTGATGCGACACCCTTTAATGGAATATGAGCGGTAACCAAGATAACTCTTAGCGGTCCTCCCATCAGAAGCATCGCGTAATTTTTGACCTTTGCACGTTCGGCTAGGTAGTCTGTATGCCCTCTGAAATTTTTAACTGTTTTTTGAACAGCTTCTTTGCTAACGGGAGCGGTCATGAGGCCTTGAATTTTGCCTTGAAGCGCTAGATCAGTTCCAAATTTAATAGCTTCAAACGACAGCTTTCCATTTTGAATATTTACCTGGCCGATCTTAAAGGGAAGCTCTCTTGAAGGTGGTAAAACATTAATATGATTTATTGATAAAGCTAAAGGATCAAATTTAGAAAGCATATTAAAAGAAAACTTTTTACGAAGGTTTTGGGATGCTTTCTTTAACGTGTGAAGATGGCCTAAAATTAAAAAATAAGTGCCTTTTTTTTGAAGCTTTAGATATTTAGGAAGGGCTTTTAAAACAATCTCAGGGCCGATTCCGCCCGGATCCCCCAACGTAACTCCAATGATCCTTTTTTTCATTAAATACTAACTACTAATCACTAGTTACTAACCACGTTATCTTATTGATATATATGCATCTTCCCGAAGCTTTTTGATCCATTCGGCAAATCGCTTCCGGCTTTTTTCTTGATAAAGAAATGCCTCAATATGTTTTTTAGCTTCTTCAAAAGATTTTTTCTGCTCCGGTTCTTTCCGTTCAAGCTTAAAAACATGAAATCCGATCTCGGTCTCTAATACGGGTGTCATTTTACCTGGTTCTAATTTAAAAATAGCCGTTTCCAAGTGGGGTGCCAGCTGATCTTTTAAGACAGGCCCCATATCCCCTCCTTCAGCGGCGTGAGTATCCTCTGAATTCTGGCGGGCTATTTCTTCAAAGTCTCCCTCACCTTTTAAAATTTTATTTCGCAACTTTGTTAATTTTTCTTTTGAGGGAAGCTCCCTATTAGCCTTGGGTTTTTCACCCGGCTTTTTCCGGATAGTAATCGCTCTGATCCAGAATGCCTCCGGCTTCTTAAATTTCTCAGGGTTTTCTTCATAATAACGCTTAGCCTCCAAGGGGGAGACAACCACCTGACTTGAAACAGCGTATGATTGTACCTTTTTAATAACGATCATATCCCGATACCGGCTTTTAAGCTTTGTCATGGTAATGCCTTGAGAATCCAAGAAACGCTGAAAATCTTCTGTCGAACGAAAACGCTTTTTGAATTCGTTGATCTTGTTCTGCACCTCAGTATCAGTAACCGGAATTTCTCTCCTCTTTGCTTCGGCAAGCACAACCTTATCTTCAACCATTTGGTTCAAAACTTGCATCCTCGCCTTCGACATTTGAGTAAAAAATTCAGCACCTTTATATTGTTCCTTGTATGCTTTATAAATAGGCGCCAATTGGCGGTCTAATTCACTTTGAGTAATAACATCATCATCAACTACAGCAACAATCCTATCCAAAAGCTCCGCACCCGAAGCAACCGGTGGGCCAATAATTAAAAGTGCCAGAAAAATAAAGAGTGAAATGGATCTTTTCATAATCTCAATTTAGCCAAATTAGGAGACAAATACAATCGTTTTTTCCTTTCCCCATCCCCTCCAGCGCATGCTGCAAGGTAGACGCTGAAATTGATACCGAGGGTGTGTCTTCGGTTGCGAGATCCGCAGCCGGCAAACTTCCTTAATATTTCAAAATGGGGACACGTAAGAACACATGTCCCCATTTTGATAAGGTTTGCCGTAGCGAGGACTGTTTGAGCAGAGAAGATATACCCAAGGTATCAATATTAAAATTAAGCAGACGCTCTACTGCCTTTCATCCTCGCAATCTCTTCTTTTAACATCCTACAATAAAGATCAAACCCCACCTGGTAAATAAACCCCGTCTGCTCATGCCCTAAGAGATTCCCAGCTCCCCGCATCTCAAGATCTTCTAAAGCTAATTGATATCCAGCGCCCAGATCCGTAAATCGAGAAAGAGCTTCAAGTCTTCTCATCGCTTCCTCATTCAGATGACTATGTTTAGGGAGTAAAAAATAGGCATAAGCTTTTCTTTCGGACCTTCCGACCCTGCCCCTCAACTGATAAAGGTCGGCTAATCCAAAATGATCGGCTCGATTAACTAAAATAGTATTCACATTGGGGATATCAAGGCCGGATTCGATAATATTGGTTGAGACCAAACAGTCAAAATGGTGTTTTAAAAAAGAATCCATAACACGCTCTAACCCCACGGCCGGCATTTGACCATGAGCTACCCCTAAAGACACTTCGGGCACTATCTTTTGAAGCAATTTCGCTATCTTTTCAATCGATTGAACCCGATTGTGAACAAAATAAATTTGCCCCTTCCTTTCCTTCTCGCGAAGGAAAATTTGACGAATATTTTTTTCTTCAAATCGAATAATTTCTGTGGCAATAGGTTTACGGTTTTTAGGTGGTGTCATAATCATTGAGGCATCGCGAACTCCCATTAAGGTGCCATAGAGCGTGCGCGGGATGGGTGTAGCTGATAAGGTAAGAACCTCAACAAGCCTTCGATACTCTTTGAATCGTTCTTTATGCCGAACACCGAACCGCTGTTCTTCATCAATAATAATAAGACCTAGATCTTTAAATCCGATATCCTTAGAAAGAAGCCTGTGAGTTCCGACTACTACATCACAGCTGCCTTTGATCAATTCCTGGACTATTTTTTTCTGTTTGGTTGTCGATTGAAACCTGGAAAGAACCTCTGCTTTGAAAGGGAAATTTTTAACCCGTTCTTTAAATGTTAAATAATGCTGTTCAGCCAGGATTGTAGTCGGTACTAGAAAAGCCACTTGTTTTCCGTTCAAAACTGTTTTAAAAGCGGCTCGAAACGCTACTTCCGTTTTTCCGTATCCAACATCCCCGCAAATAAGACGGTCCGTTGGCTTAATGCTTTCCATATCCTTCCTTGTTTCCTGCCATGCTTTGATTTGGTCAGGCGTTTCTTTGAAAGGAAATTCATCTTCAAATTCTTTTTGCCATTCAGAATCTTTAGTGAATCGAAATCCTCTTTTGGTGTTACGTTCCGCTTGAAGCTGGAGCATGTCCCGAGCAGCGTTCGAGACAGCAAGGCGCGCTTTTTCACGGATACGCTTCCATTCTTTACCGTGTAATTTACTTAGCTTAGGTTTTTTTCCTTCAATACCAATATAACGATTAAAAAGCGAGCTTTCGGTCTCATCCGTATAGAGAATCTCACCCCCGGCAAACTCCAACGCATGCCGATTAATCTTCTCGCCCCTCGCTGTTATCCTTTTAATCCCCTGATAATGCGCGATACCATATTGAACGTGAACTACAAAATCTCCCGCTTCAGGCCGGGCTGTTTCATCCAATAAATAAGCCGCAAGACGTGAGAGCTTCCTTTCTTCTTTTGCCGTTAGGGGCAATAAGGTAATTTCTTCGAAATCACCCAAGAAATCACCTGAAATAGGCGAGAAATCCTTTAAATCTTTGAGAGTGTCGAGTTCAAAAGTTAAACGAATAGGATTACGAAATCCTACTGGATAAATATCCATAAGAGCTCCCCGTTCAAAGAACTCTCCTGGCTTTAAAACATGTTCTTCTTTTTTATAGTTGAGACCAAAGAGATTCTGAATAAGCTCTTCCCGATCAAGAATATCACCAATTTTGAGTTTAATGGGATCCATGGGGACAAGTTTAGACGGAAATTGGAGATTAGTGAATAGTGATTAGTGATTAGTGGTTAGTGGTTAGTGGTTAGTGGTTAGTGGTTAATACTAACTACTAGTCACTAGCCACTATCGACGGCATACGCTTTTAGCGTATGCTACTTCAGGAATTCAGCTATTCTTCTAACTGCTTTTACTATATTTTCTTCGCTCGTAGCAAAGCTCATGCGGACATGATTAGGAGCACCGAAGGCCGCTCCCGGAACAACAGCAACTTTTGCCTCATCAAGAAGCTTGGTGCTAAATTCCATGGAATCCATGCCGGTCTTTGAAATATTAACAAACACATAAAAAGTTCCCTTTGGCGGAAACGCTTTGAGTGAAGGAACTTTTGCGAGCTCATCTAAAATCAACTGTCTGCGTGCGGTAAATTTTTTGTGCATCTCGTTTACTTTTTCTTCCATTTTAGGATCAAGAGAGGCAACTCCGCCCGCCTGGGCAAAGCTTGTTGGGTTTGATGTTGAGTGACTTTGAAGACCGCTTAGAAGCTTAACGATTCCTTTTTCAGCGGCCAAATAACCTAAGCGCCAGCCTGTCATGGAATAACTTTTACTCATTCCATTTACAGTCACGGCCAATTTTTTAACCTCATCATCCAAAGAAGCGATCGAAGTATGTGTTAAACCCTCATAAAGAAGCTTTTCATAAATTTCATCACTGATAATAAGAAACGAATGTTTCTTAGCTAGCTCAGCCAACTCTTTCATTTGGCTTTCCGACCAAACGCCGCCCGTAGGATTCGAGGGTGAATTCAAAATAAAGGCTTTCGTTTTAGGAGTGATCATTTTTTTAATATCTTCGGTGGTAGGAACAAAACCGTCTTCTTCTTTTGTTTCAATAATTACGGATTTACCTCCGCCTAAAGTTACCATCTCCGGGTAACTCAGCCAATAGGGTGCCGGAATAATAACCTCATCCCCTGGATTTAAAATGACTTGTAATAAATTATAAAGTGAATGTTTCGCCCCACAAGAGACAACAATGTTTTCAGGCTTATAATCGAGACCATTATCTCTTTTTAATTTTTCACAGATAGCTTTTTTAAGATCCAAAGCACCGGTGGCAGGGGTATACTTTGTATTACCTTTTTGGAGGGACTCAATGCAAGCATCCTTAATAGGTCCTGGTGTGTCAAAATCAGGTTCCCCAGCACTCAAAGAAACAACGTCCTGACCTTCGGCCTTTAGGGCCTTGGCTTTTGCCGTAATCTCAAGAGTAATTGAAGGGGTTAATTTGAGCGCTCTCTCAGAAAACTTCATATTTATTCCTCCCATCCCTTAGATTTCAGATCTTAGATCTGAATGTTTAATCGCCTTTTAAAAAGCCGCGTAAATTACCTAAGAAGCCTGAAGATTTCTTTTCATCTTCTTCTGAAACCTCTTCTTTCACTTCATCGGCTTTTTTTGATTCCTTTACTTCTTTTGTTTCTTTTTTTTCTTTTGTTTCTTTTGAAGCAACCTTCTTCTCGGGCTCCCCCTCTTTGGCCTTTTTCTGCTTTTTAGCCTTTTTCTTTTCAGCGCCGGGAAGCTCATAGCCGTCTGTAAATTCAAGATAAGCCATGGGAGCCTGATCGCCGGGCCGATTGTCAGCTTTTAAAACACGGGTGTAGCCGCCTTTTCTTTCTTTAAAGACAGGTGCCACCACTTCTATTAAAAGCTTTGCTGTTTTTTGCGAGCGGGTTTCAGCAATTAACTGACGTCTTGCTGCTAAAGTTTGCTTTTTAGCGATTGTAATCAGCTTATCAGCAAAGCGTCCTGCAGCTTTAGCCTTGGTAACCGTAGTTCGAATCTTTTTATTCTGGACCAAGGCCTGCATTAAATTAGCCAAAAGAGCCTTGCGGTGATCTACCGTAATTCCAAGTGTCTGCCTAGCTCTATTGTGCCGCATTGGAATCCTTCAAATTTTTATCAATATCCATTCCTAAATGAAGGCCCATCTCGGAAAGAATAGCGCTAATTTCTGTTAATGATTTTTTGCCAAAATTTTTATATTTAAGCATTTGGCCCTCGCTGCGTCTAACCAAGTCGCCGATGGTCTTAATGTTAGCTGCTTCTAAGCAGTTAGCGCTTCTGACACTAAGTTCCAATTCGGTAATTGGTTTATTGACCATTTCAAAAAATTCACGGTTCTTTTCCTCTTCTTCCTCTTCTTCCTCTTCCTCAGGAATTTCACCGTAATTAACGAAGATGTCTAAATGCCTTTGGAGAATGTTTGAGGCGTAAAGCATCGCTTCTTCCGGAGAAATAGCGCCGTTGGTAAAGACTTCAAGGATCAAACGGTCATAGTCCGTCATTTGACCAACACGCGTTTCTTCAGTTGAAAAATTAACTCGTGTTACCGGTGAAAAGATAGAATCGATCGGAATAACGCTGTGAGCGGCATCTTCTTGCTTATTACGATCCGCAGGCACATAACCCCGTCCTTTATTCACTTCTAATTCCATGAAAAAGCGAATATCTTTCGTAAGTGTTGCGATTTTCAAATCAGGATTAATAATTTCGATAGTTTCATCCGTTTGAATATCCTTAGCGGTAATTTCCCCTGCCTTGTCCGTGTCAATAATAATCTTCTTAGGGCCTTTGCCGTGATATTTCAGGATGAGGCGCTTAATATTCAGAATGATTTGAGCAACGTCTTCTACGACACCATCCAACGCTGAAAATTCATGTAAAGCTCCCTCAATTCGAATAGTAGTAACCGCGGCTCCCTCAATAGAAGAAAGCAGCACCCGACGCAGTGAATTTCCTAGAGTGGTACCAAAACCTTTTTCAAAAGGTTCAGCAACGAACTTACCGTAAGTCGGAGTAAGTGTGGCTTGATCACATTCAAGCTTCTTAGGAATCTCAAAAGTTTTCCAACGAATTCCCATTTTTTGATCTCCTTTATTTTCTTAAATTTAAATAATTTATAACTTGTTATACTCGACGCTTCTTCTTGGGACGACAGCCATTGTGAGGTATCGGAGTAATATCTTTAATAACAGTAACGGTCAAACCAGCCGCTTGAAGCGCCCGAATAGCCGATTCTCTACCTGAACCCGGTCCCTTCACATAAACCTCAACCGTTTTCATTCCGTGCTCCAAGGCTTTCTTTGCTGCTATTTCTGAAGCGACCTGGGCCGCAAACGGTGTTGATTTTTTTGATCCCTTAAAGCCGCAAGCCCCGCTCGTTGACCATGCAACCACATTACCTTGAGGATCTGCAATGGTAACGATCGTATTATTAAAAGTCGCACGAATATGAGCAACTCCGGCCGGAATCTGCCTATGCTTCTTTTTAGATTTACTTTTCTGAACTTTTTGATCTTTTGTTTGAGTCAAAAAAAATTCTCCTTTTTATAGAATTTAAACTTATTTCTTGGCTACAGTTTTGCGCCCAGAACCAGCTGTTTTACGAGGACCTTTTCGAGTCCGCGCGTTTGTATGCGTTCTTTGTCCGCGAGCCGGAAGACCTTTGCGATGACGAACCCCCTTATGGGAGCCGATATCCATCAGGCGCTTAATATTAAGCTGCACTTCCCGTCTCAGATCCCCCTCAACCTTAACACCTTCCGCTTGGATTTCGCCTGTGATTTGAGCTATTTCTTTATCTGTTAAATCCTTTATTCTCTTGCTCGGATCAACGCCAACACGCTCTAAAATTCGAGCAGCCATCACTCTTCCAATACCATAGATTCGAGTTAGTCCAATATCCGTTCTTTTCTCGTTCGGAAGATCAATACCAAAAAGTCGCGCCATTTTGTTTAACCCTGCCTTTGCTTGTGTTTTGGATTTGAGCAAATAACATAGACTACACCCTTACGGCGAATAATCTTGCATTTCTCACAAATTCTTTTGACAGAACTTCTTACTTTCATAATAACCTCTTCGTTTACCTTGAATCGCTTTTTTAGCTATCAAGTCAAAATTTCATAACCCTTTTCAGTTATCGCTATCGTGTCTTCATAATGGGCGGATAACTCGCCATCATCAGTAACTACTGTCCATGCATTACCTAAAACCCGCACTTCATAGCTTCCAGCATTGAACATCGGTTCAATCGCCAAAACCAGCCCTGGCTCAAGCACGACACCTCGGTGAGGCGCTCCATAGTTAGGAACCGATGGCTCCTCATGAAGCTCTTTGCCGATTCCATGGCCAACATAATCTCTTACCACCGAAAACCCGTTTGATTCGGCATAAGCCTGTATCGCATGACTCAAATCTCCCAAGCGCGCTCCCGGCTTGACCTCATCGGCCAAGGCTCGCTTAAGAGCTTCCTGGGTTACGTCAACCAATTCACTGGCTTCATCACTAATCTTGCCAACCGGTAGAGTTCGTGCCGCATCGGCATGATACCCGTTATAACAAACCCCGCAATCAATACTGATGATGTCCCCCTCCGTCAGAATTCTCTTATGAGAAGGGATGCGATGTACCACATCGCTATTAATTGAAGTACAAATGCTTGCCGGAAAGCCACGATACTTCAGAAAAGAAGGTTTTGCCCCCTCCTCCGTTATAATCCGATGAGCCACCTCATCTAACTTAGCTGTCGTGATCCCCGGTTTAACAAGACCGTTTAATTCTGAATGAACAAATTTTAAAATCTTCGCGCTAGCACGAATCAGTTCGATTTCGCGCTTTGACTTAAGCGCAATCATTATTTTTTAGCTGCGGCTAATAACTTCTCGATTTCCGAATCAAGCCCATCAACTTCCTGATCCGCCGAAACCTCTTTTAAAAGACCGCTATTTTTATAAAAAGCGATTAAAGGAGCTGTTTCCTTTTCATAAACTTTTAAACGATTCTTGATCGTTTTCGGCTCATCGTCTTTACGAATAATTAAATTATGAGAGCCGCACTTATCACAAATACCATCACGCTTGGGTGGCATGTTTTTAATGTGGTAAATAGCTCCACAATCCCCGCAAACTCGCCTGCCGCTTAAACGCGCAACAACTGTTTCTTCAGTTGCATTAAAATAAATAACTTCATCAATGGGCCGATTAATTTCACGGGCCATTGTTTCAAGCCCTTCACCTTGAGCTAAGGTTCTCGGAAAACCATCCAAAATAAAGCCCTTATCGCAATCCGATTGAAGAAGCCTCTCCCCCATCATTTTAATAATAAGCTCATCCGGAACCAAGGCGCCCGACTCAATAAAACTTTTAGCTTCCTTACCCAAAGGAGTTTCGCCTTTCATTTCAGCTCTCAAAATATCTCCTGTTGAGATGTGAGCCAATTCATAGCGGCCTGCTAAAACTTTAGCATAAGTTCCTTTGCCGGCTCCTGGAGGTCCTAAAAAAACTAATTTCATTTTCTTCCTTTGATCGATCCTTTTTTAATAAAACCATCATAATGGCGCATCACTAATTGTGATTCTATCGCCTTTAAAGTATCTAAAACGACACCCACTATAATTAGAAGCCCCGTACCACCAAAGAAGCTTGCCATTAAAAATGGTATATTGAGTATCTTTGGCGAAGAAATAAAATTCGGCAACAGCGCTATGATCGCCAAGAACACAGCACCACTTGTTACAATTCGTGTCATCAAATAATCTAGATACTCAGCCGTAGCTTTCCCAGGTCTGATGCCCGGTATAAAGCCGCCGTACTTCTGCAAATTATTAGCAGTTTCCGTTGGGTTAAAAGTAATGGCCGTGTAAAAGTAAGAAAAGAAAACAATAAAAAGTCCATACAGCACTGTATAAGAAATTTTCCCCGGTCCAAAAGAAAGTGCCATGCTGCGAATTCCTTCATGAGGAATAAATCCGCCGATTGTAGCGGGAAACAAAATAATGCTTTGTGCGAAAATAATCGGAATAACTCCCGCTTGATTCACTCGTAAAGGTAAATAGGTGCTTTGGCCTCCATAAACCTTACGACCACGAATCTGCTTCGCGTACTGCACAGGAATCTTTCGCTGCCCTTGAATAATACAAACAACTCCCATTACAACCGAAACTAGCAAAACGCCCATTAATCCGAGTTTCCAGTAAGGTAATTGCTGACGTGCAATATCAAACGGTGAAACCATAATGAAAGTCTGGTAAAGGGCTGTCGGAATCGATTCAACGATACCTGCTGTGATAATAATCGACATTCCGTTACCAATACCTTTTTCGTCGATCAATTCACCCAGGTACATAATGAAGGCCGTTCCCGTTGTCATCGTAAGCATCGCCATTAGGCGAAAACTCCAGCCGGGATCGGTCACCACAACTACTCCATTAAAAGCTGCCGGATTTTCAAGCCAGAGCGCAATAAAGAAGGTTTGGATAATCGACAAAAGAATGGTGCCGTAACGTGTATATTGAATTAATTTCCGTCTTCCCTCTTCACCCTCCTTTGAAAGTCTTTCAAAATGAGGGATTACAACCGTTAAAAGCTGCATAATAATTGAAGCGGAAATGTAGGGCATAATTCCAAGCGCAAAAATGGTCGCTTTTTGTAAAGCGCCACCTGTAAACATTCCCATTATGCCAAAGAGCGTTCCACCTGGTGTACCGGCCATACTGGCAAAAAACTGCGACAGCGCGGCCGAATTGATACCAGGAGTCGGGATATGAGCCCCGATTCTATAAATAACAATTACCCCAAGGGTAAAAAGTATCTTCCGTTTTAGTTCCGGAATCTTAAAAGCATTGACGAATGCTTGAAGCATTAGGCGCCCGCTTTTAGTATTTCAATCTGTCCACCTGCTTCTTCAATCTTGGTCTTCGCGGATTCAGAAAACTTATGCGCCTTGACTGACAAAGCCTTCTTGGTGGAACCATTTCCTAAAACTTTAAACGGTAAATTTCTTTTCAGGACACCTTCCTTCTTCAAAATTTCAGGAGTAATTTCCTTAATGCCCAATTCATCCAGATCCGAAAGGTTGAGAACCTGATATTTGACCTTAAAAAAATTATTATTAAATCCACGTTTCGGTAAACGGCGATAAAAAGGGTTTTGACCTCCTTCAAATCCGGGACGAATAGTTCCGCCCGAACGAGCTGTCTGTCCCTTACCGCCCCTGGCTGAGGTTTTTCCCCTGCCGGAACCAGAGCCTCTACCAACGCGTCTTTTCCGCTTCTTATCCGGTGTCTTACTTTTCATAACTTTTACTTTTCTTCTTTAGTGTCTTCAGACTTAACTTTTCTTTTAGACTTACCTGTCTCTTCTTCATCGTCTTCGTATCTTTCCCGAGTTGTAACTAATTGAGAGAGACATTCCATAGTTGCTCGAAGTACATTCATAGGGCTTTGAGAGCCCAAGCTTTTCGTCAGAATATCCTGGATTCCTACCGCCTCACAAACAGCGCGCACAGCACCACCCGCGATAATTCCGGTACCGGGAGCCGCTGGCTTCATCAGAACTTTACCGCCACAATACTCGCCTAAAACTTCATGAGGAATAGTGGTTCCTTTCAAATTAACTTTAACAACATTTTTTTTAGCAAATT
>CAZLUT010000014.1:0-20234 GCA_964562805.1 uncultured bacterium
GAGTTTTTTGCCGCATAGAGCACGTCTTCATTATTTAAAAAAACGGCTTGGGTCAATACAAAAACGACCACCAATAAGCTAGAAAGCAAACGTTTCATGCTCATTTTCCCATTCATTTTCTTAAAATACAACACACGTTGTATCCAATTACAAAAAAATATATAGCGCACTCGTGCGCACTCCTAAAGATACCATATGACAGGTTAAAAATGCAAAAAACAGGGGACTAAAATTTAGATCTTTTTAAGAGATTCGCGTATTAAATCTTCTACCGAAAGATTGGGGTTCTGTTGAAGCGCCTTCTTAAGCGCTGTCCCGGCATTTGTCTTGTTATAACCGAGTGAAATTAAAGCGAGCATGGCATCCGCTAACTTTTCATCCTCTTTTAACGAGCTCGCCTGAGTTCCAGCTTTAACACCCCCACTTAAACTTGGCGGTATTTTATCTTTGAGCTCGATTAATATTCTCTCGGCTGTTTTTTTGCCAATACCTGAAATTGAATTCAAAGAAGTGAGGTTCTGATGCTGTACGCTGGCCGCCAACTCCTTAAAAGGAAGGCCTGAGAGAATCGTAATAGCCATCTTAGGACCAATTCCCGAGACAGAAAGAAGGAGTTTGAAAAGCATTTTTTCCTCTTCGCTAATAAATCCAAACAATTGCTGAATATCTTCTCTTACATGAAAATGAGTCAGCAATTTTGCTTTTTCACCCGCAGGAGGAAGTGCGGCTGAAGTTGAGAGTGAAACCAAAAGCTCATAACCAACTCCGTTTGTATCAAGAATAACAGTCGTTGGGTGTTTTTCAGCGATTTTACCTTCAAGATATGCGAACAAGATTTTCTCCTTTTAAATCGTTACGTTGCTTGTGCCAATTTCTTAAAATTTAACACTGAATTAGCCGTATGGAAATAACAAAGTGCGATCGCGAGTGCATCCGCGGCATCAGGCGGCGGTATTTTTTTTAAGCCCAAAAGCACTTTAACCATATGCTGAACTTGCTCTTTTGAAGCCCTTCCATTTCCCACAACCGATTGCTTTACCCGGGCCGGCGGATATTCACATATTTCAATTCCATATTGAGTCCCGGCGAGAAGAGCAAGAGTTCTTGCTTCCCCTATCTTAATGGCTGTCTGCACATTTTGGCTAAAAAAAACATTTTCAACGGCAAGAATTTCGGGCTGATAAATCTTGATTACTTGAGAAAGTTCATTAAAAAGATGGTTCAATCGGCGGGGCAAAGGCCAAGTGCGGGGAGCTTCTAAAACGCCGGAGTGTAAGGCGTGGTGCTGATTGCCTTTTTTTTCAACAACTCCGACCCCCATCTTGAAAGTTCCAGGGTCAACCCCTAACACACGAGATTTTGAATTTTTGCTCATTTTCTATATTATTCAGGATCCCTAACTTTTATTTATTCTTCTTCCGCGATTTTTTTCAAAATAGAATCGGAAATATTAAAATTTGAATAAGCGTGCTGCACATCATCATGATCTTCCAAGGTTTCGATAAGGCGCAAAACACTTTTTGCGTTTCCTTCTTCAACTTCAACAGTATTCTTAGGAACCATTGTCAGTTCAGCCGAATCAGGTTTTAATCCAGCCTCTACTAGAGCAGTTTTAACAGATTCGAAATCCTGCATACTCGTTTTAATCGCGTAGGTGCCGTCATCGTTTTCAAAATCCTCAGCTCCGCTATTAAGGGCGATCTCCATCATTTTATCTTCTTCCATTTGATCAGCCCCAATTTGAATCAGACCTTTTTTTTCAAAAATCCAAGCCACAGAACCTGCTCCTGCCATGGAACCATTGCCCTTGTTGAAGATAGAACGAATATCCGCTGCGGTTCGATTTTTATTGTCAGTCAAACACTCTACTAAAATCGCGGTGCCTTGAGCTCCATAACCCTCGTAAGTAATTTCTTCATAGTTAACACCTTCCAATTCACCTGTACCCTTCTTGATAGCCCGCTCAATATTCTCCTGCGGCATATTATTTGTCCTGGCTTTTGCAACAACAGTTCTTAAGGAAGGATTAGTATTAGGATCTCCTCCGCCCGAACGTGCGGCCACTGTGAGCTCCCTAATAATCTTAGTGAAAATCTTGCCGCGCTTCGCGTCTAAAGCGCCTTTCTTGTGCTTGATGGAAGACCATTTTGAGTGTCCTGACATACCTTTTCGCTCCTTTATTTCATAAAAGCCTGAGTTACTAAAATCGCTTGTTTAGCGGCCCCCACTGAATGAACTCTTAAAACATGAACTCCACGCTGAGTCAAAAGACTGTGGAGCGCAGTTGAGGCAAAATCCCTATCACCGGGAGGTAAATTTACGATCTCACCGATAAACGACTTTCGAGATATACCTAAGGCGATAGGATAACCTAATTTTTTAAAGCTCTCAAGTGACTGGAGGAGTTTTATGTTCTGCTTTCCTTTTTTGGCAAAACCAATACCCGGGTCAATTGCAATTGAAGAGCGCGGGATTCCGGCTTTTTTTGCTTTTAAAAGTGAAACTTTTAGCTCCTGAGCAACATCACGCGTGAGATTGCGGTATGTATTTAAAGTACCCATTGTTTTTGAATTGCCGCGTGAATGCATTACTATCAATCCGGCTTTAAATTGATGAACGACTTGAATCATCGCCGAGTCATGCCGAAGGCAAGAAACATCATTGATGATATTGGCTCCTACCTCGAGACACTGGCGAGCCACTTCGCTCCGCTGAGTATCAATCGAAATGGGCAGCTTTGTTTTTTTTCTGATCTTTTTTAAAAAAGGAATAAGTCTTTTGAGTTCTTCCCGCTCAGAAATCATTGAGGCCCCGGGTCTTGTTGAGATGGCACCCAGATCCAGAAGGTCAGCACCCTCGCATTCCATCCGCCGGATAACTTCCAGAACTTTTTGAGGTTGCTTCGATAAGCCGTCACCCGAAAAAGAATCAGGGGTAAAATTAAGAATCCCCATAATGAGGGGGACGGGATCCTTGTCAGCAAACTTGAATTTAAAATTTTGAAATTTCCAAATCATAAAACAGCTGTGCCGAAGTCGTTAGTGAACAGTCGTTAGTATTTAGTTTTTTATAAGGAGCCTTTGGCAGATTTATTAATATTCCTTAGATTCTTTCTATTCACTATTCACTAACCACTATTTACTAGCCACCGCTTCAGGGGGTGGCTATTCCGCCGGCAGGGGGCGGAGTAACACGCGGTTTAGCGGGCGCTCGATCAGGACTATCTTTAGGACCCTGAGGAGATGTTGGTTCAGTCTTTGCAGAGCCGGCCGGAGGATCTTCGGGTTTCTTTTTTACGGGAAATCCCAGCAATTCTTTCACTTCCTCGCCATCCATCACTTCTTTTTCAAGAAGGGTTTGATAAAGTTTCTTAAGTTTATCAAGGTTCTCTTTGATTAATTTAATAGCCCGATCACGGCACTCTTGAACAATACGTCTAATTTCTTCATCGATTAAAATAGCTGTTTTTTCTGAATAATCCTTCTCATGCATCAGGTCTCTGCCTAAAAATACTTGCTTATCCTTAACTCCGAAAGTTAAATTCCCGAGCTTCTCAGACATTCCAAATTCACATACCATACGTCTTGCATATTGAGTTGCAACTTCCAAGTCGTTTTGAGCACCTGTTGTTATCTCATTAAAAATAATCTCTTCAGCGACACGTCCACCCATTAGAACAGTCATTTTATCTAAAATCTCATGCTTACTTTTTAAATATCGGTCTTCATCGGGCATCTGCAGCGTATAACCCAAAGCACCATAGCCTCTCGGAATAATAGAAACCTTATGGAGTGCTTCGGCCCCTTCTAAAACAAGCGAAAGAATCGTATGTCCCGATTCATGAACCGCCACAACCTCTTTTTCTTTTTGAGAAATGACACGGCTTTTTCTTTCAGGTCCTGCCACAACGCGCTCAATGGCTTCTTCCAGCTCTACCTGCCCCACTTTTTCTTTATCGCGCCGCGAGGCAAGAAGGGCACCTTCATTAACAAGGTTTGCAATATCAGCACCTGAAAAACCGGGGGTTCGCCTTGCTAACTTAGGAATATCAACATCTTTATCTAATTTGATCCCTCTGATATGAACCTTTAAAATAGCTTCTCGTCCCTTTATATCAGGGCGATCAACTACGACTTGTCTATCAAATCGACCGGGTCTTAAAAGTGCCGGGTCTAAAACATCAGGACGGTTCGTTGCGCCTATTAAGATAACACCGCTGCCTGAATCAAACCCGTCCATCTCAACCAAAAGAGCGTTTAAGGTCTGTTCTCTCTCATCATGGCCGCCTCCGATGCCCGCGAAACGCTGCCGGCCAACAGCATCTAATTCATCAATAAAAATAATGGCACCTTTTCCGATTCGAACGGCTTCTTTTCTTGCCTTATCAAATAGGTCTCTCACACGCGAAGCGCCCACTCCCACAAACATTTCTACAAAATCTGATCCTGACATTGAAAAAAACGATACACCCGCTTCTCCCGCAACTGCTTTTGCCAAAAGGGTCTTACCTGTCCCCGGAGGTCCCATCAAAAGAACACCCTTGGGAATCTTGCCGCCGAGCCGCTGAAATTTTTTGGGGTTTTTTAAAAATTCAATAATTTCCTGAAGCTCTTCTTTGGCTTCCTCAACACCTGCGACGTCTTTAAAAGTAACCTTGTCTTTTGTGGGGTCATTCTGCTTAGCGCGTGATTTGCCGAATGACAAAATACCGCCGGCACCTCCCTGCTTGGCACCTCGATAAACAAAAAACCAGAAAAATCCTATAAGGAGTAAAACGGGCAGCATGGAATAGATCATATTTTTCCAGAATACCTTTGGCGGATTAACGTTGAATTCCTCGATATTGCGCCTCAAGATGGGAACAAGCTCCAAATCAGTCGGAGGGACATTGACTTGGAAGTAAGTGCCGTCTGCTAATCTACCCCTGACAACATTTTCAATCAATTCAGCCGATTTGATTTCACCTGTATTAAGGTTTCTTTCGACCATGTCATAAAATTCGCCATAGCTTAAACGCTTCACATCAATTTCCGGAAAAATAAAAAATTGGAGAATTAGAAAAAAAGCAAGAGTAATGGCAGCAAAAATAATCAGACGATTTTTGTCATTATTCCCCTTTTTACCTTTATTCATTTTTTTAAACAGCTCTTGAAAAGGGTCTTTATCAGGTCTCTTACCATTTGGTTCTTTGTTATTTTGTTTTTCTTCACTCATGTTTTGATTATACCACCAATTTAGTTTAGAACTAGGAGTGTCTTTCGTTCTTAATTCTTAGTTCTCGGTTTTCAACTTTTCTTCAACAGGAAAACACTCTTCACAAAGTGCGGGATCTTTTAACGCTCCTACTTGCTTAGAATATTTCCAGCAACGCGAACATTTTTCACCCTCCGCTTTTTCAACAATCACACTCAATTCATCCTCCCTCACCTTATCTCCAGCATCTGTCCATTGCCAGTCAAATGCTTTGGAAGAATCCAATTTTCCGGCTTCTTTTAAATTAACCTTTGAGACGATGCATCCCAATTTAATTTCCGATTGATATTTCTTGAGATGATCTAAAACTTCTTTTTTGGAACTTGAAAGTGTTATTTGACATTCAAGAGAACTCCCTACTTCCTTAGATTCCCTTAGACTCTCAATAACAAGATCGCTTGGTTTACGAATCTGCCTGATGGATTCCCAAAGACGAAAACTTTCCTCATCATGATTTAACCAGGCGCTCAAATCCCAAACCGTCTCATGAACACTGCTCTCTTCGCCGAAATTGAAACTTTCCCAGACCTCATCAGCAGTGAAAGACAAGATGGGAGACAAGATTTGAGTTAACGCTTTAGCAATAACAAAAAGTGCTGTTTGAGACCCTCTTCTCTTAAGATCATCCGGATGATAGGTATAGAGCCTATCTTTTAGGACATCCAAATAAAAGGAGCTTAAATCCACAACGCAAAATTCATAAACTAAATGGTAAATTTGGCAAAAGCGATTTTCTTCATAACTTTTAATAACAGAATCGGTTACCTGTTTTAGTTTTGTAAGAGCCCACCTATCAATTGAATCCATTTCACTAAAAGACACCTGATGCTTAAGAGGGTCAAAATCGGCCAGATTGCCCATCAGATAGCGGAATGTGTTTCGGATTTTCCGGTAAGCTTCAGACATTCTCTCTAAAATTTCGGGGCTCAGCCTAACATCCACATTCGTATCGCAAGAAGAAACCCAAAGCCTTAAAATATCAGCGCCGTACTTTCCCATTACTTCCTGAGGCTTTACGACATTACCCAAGCTTTTTGACATTTTCTTACCTTGTCCATCCACGACAAAACCATGAGTTAGGACAGAACGAAAAGGCGGCTCATCTTTAAGAGCGATTGAGGTAATCAGAGAGGTCTGAAACCAACCCCGGTGCTGATCGGATCCTTCTAAATAAAGATCGCTTGGAAATTCTAATCAATCCCTCTCATTAAGAACTGCCTGGTGACTCACGCCTGAATCAAACCAAACATCCAAAATATCTTTCTCTAGCTCTAACTCAGCAGAGCCGCATTTAGCGCACTTCGCGTTTTTTGGAATAAATTCCGATTTATCTTTTTCAAACCAGGCATCCGCACTTTCCCCTTCAAAAATTGAAATAACTTTCTTTTTAAACTCATCTGTTGCGTACGGGGCATTGCAGTCTTTACAAATTGCAAGCGGAACCGGCACTCCCCAAAGCCTTTGTCTTGAAAGACACCAATCAGGCCGTGTTTCCATCATTCCCAAGATGCGGTTCTTTCCCCAATCCGGATACCAAGTAGTTTTCTCGGCATCCTGAATTGTCTCCATGACACGATGTCGTAAATCCAGATGATCAATTTTAAGAAACCATTGAGGTGTTGAGCGAAAAATCACGGGTTTCTTGCATCTCCAGCAATGCGGATAAGAATGAAAATGATCCTCAGAACCCTCCAGGTGGCCGGTATCATCCAAATGTTTAACAATCGGTTCATTACTTTTAAAAACATGCTCGCCCTTAAGCGGTAAGTGACTGCCGAAATCTTTATCAAACTTTCCCGCATTATCTACGGGAGAATCAACAGGAAGCTTATGCATTAAATGCCCATGAACATAGTCCTCTTGCCCATGACCCGGTGCTATGTGAACAATGCCCGTCCCCTCCTCGCTTGAAACATAATCAGCCAAAATAACTTTACCAGTACGCTCTAAAAAAGGGTGCTGGTATTCATGAAAAATCTGCTGGAGAACATCTCCTCTTATTGTTTTTAAGTGTTTTAATTCAGGTAAACCTAATTTTTCTTTTAGAGAATCTTGAAGTGCCGCTGCAAATATATAAACGGCTCCGCGCTCACCTAAATAAAAACCGTATTCAAGTTCGGGATGAAGCGCAATTCCCACATTGGCGGGTAATGTCCACGGTGTCGTTGTCCAGATTACGAAACGGACAAGCGCTTTTGAGTCTGCTCCTATTTGCTTTAAAAATTCCGCCTGTTTAGGCGTGTGTGCCGGCGCTCTAAAGCTTACGAAAATAGCCTTAGAAGTCTTGTCTTGATATTCGAGCTCAGCCTCAGCTAAGGCGGTCTCGCAATCAAAACACCAATGGATTGGTTTCTCGCCCTGAACAACATAACCTTTTTCATAGAGCTCATAAAAACTTTTCGCAATAGAAGCCTGATAATGAGGATCCATCGTTAAATAAGGATTTTTCCAGTCACCAAAAATACCTAAGCGTTTAAAATCTTCACATTGAATTTTTACATATTCCTGAGCGTATTTTTTTGCTTCTTTCCTAAAAGTAACCTGATCCACGTGTTCTTTTCGTTTCCCCTTCTCTTTAAAAAGCGCGTGTTCAATCGGAAGACCGTGACAATCCCAGCCCGGGACATAACGGGCATTCAGTCCGCGGCCTGCGCGGTACTTAACAATAATATCTTTTAAAACTTTGTTTAAGGCGTGTCCGATATGAATATAGCCATTTGCATAAGGAGGCCCATCATGAAGCAAATATTTCTTCTCATCCTTTTTAAAACGGTTTAGAAGCGCTTCGTTCAGCCCGGTCTCTTCCCACTTTTTAAGACGCTCGGGCTCTCTCCCTGACAAAGAAGCCTTCATAGGAAAAGAAGTCTTTGGAAGATTTAAATGATATTTCTTTTTTTCTTTTTTTTCGCTCATTTTAAATTTTTAGATGATTTTGGATTTAAATTGCGTATTTTTTCGATGACACCGCTGAAAAGTTGAGCTACTTTTGGCCCCGTCTTCCCTGCAACCTCGATAATTTCATCTATCTTGGCTGGTTTCAGCGCGTCTGGCAAGCAAAGATCCGTGATAACACTCACGGCAAGCACTTCCATATTCATGTGCACGGCACAAATCGCTTCAGGTACGGTTGACATTCCAACCGCATCCGCTCCAAAGTGGCGCATCATGCGGTATTCGGCTCTTGTTTCAAGGCAGGGGCCGGGGACTCCGATATAAATTCCCTGCTTAAGCGGAAGCTCCTGCTTTAAAGCTGTATTTTCGGCTAATTTAATCAAACGTTTTGAATAAGGTTCTATCATATCGGGAAAACGAACTCCCAAACGTTCATCGTTTGGCCCTATTAATGGATTATGGGGCATAAAATTAATATGATCGGTAACAAGCATTACATCCCCCTTACTAAAATGAGGATCTAATCCACCGGCGGCATTTGAGATTAATAAATACTTAACACCTAGAGCTTTCATGACGCGAATCGGGAAAGTTACCTGTTCCATTGTATATCCCTCATAAAAGTGAAAGCGTCCCTCCATAGCAACAACAGGCACTCCGCCAAATTTTCCAAAGACAAGCCTGCCGGCATGAGAGTGAGCTGTTGCTTGAGGAAAGTGAGGTATTTTTTTATAATCAATTTCCTGCGGAAGCTGCATGCGTTTGCGAACATCGCCAAGACCGGTGCCTAAAACAATGCCCACGCGAGGAACAGTTTTTGAAATTTTTTGAATGGCCTTTTTGGCTTCCATAATTTTTTTATACAAATCTTTTTGGATCATAAGCCTTTTACCTCAATTAGTTTGGTTGCTGTTCGTTCACCGCGAATTATATCAATATCACTTTTTCGTACTTTTAATTCTTTTGCAAGTAAACTTTTTAAACTTTCATTCGCCTTCCCTTTTTCAGGCACCGCGTGCAAATACACAACCCAGGGCCCACCCTCTCCAGGAAGAACTTTTTGGTGCGAGGAGCGGGATTTCACTTTCACTTCTATTTTCATACTCAAAAATCATTATCTAGGAAGCGAAATGAACTGCCATCTGCCTCAGGGAACCAACCAAGAAACTATCCAAAAATGAAAGCAATAAAAAAGCCACTATAGGCGAAAAATCAATTCCGCCAAATTGAAGCGGAAGCCTTCTTAAAGGCATAAGGATAGGATCTGTGATCCGATAAAGTGTAGCCACTAGCTCATTAAAAGGATCCGGTCTGAACCAAGAAAGAATAATCCGGATAACCAGCAAAATATAGAGAATTTTGAAAATAAAACTGAAAAGCATTGCTAAACTTGAACACAATTGAGCTAAAACAAACATTATCCTGACAACTCCTTCGCTCTTTTTTGAGCAGATTTTACCGCCTGATTAATCAATTTTGAAAATTTATATTTTTTAAAAATTTTTAAAGCCGCTTCTGTCGTTCCACCCTTAGAAGTCACCTTTTCACGCAATTGGCGCGAGGAATAAATAGAGTTCTTTACAAGCAGCGCTGAACCTAAAGCAGTCTGAATAGAAAGTTTCCGGGCTTCGGCTTGGCTTAGCCCTTGCTTTATTCCTTCATGCTCTAACAGTTCCATTAAGTGAAAAAAATAAGCGGGTCCGCTTCCGCTGATAGCAGTCGCCAGGTCTAAATGCTTTTCGGATAAAACAAGCGCCTCACCGCACGCTTTAAATATAGTCTCCCCGATTTTAAGCGCCTTTTTATCTAAAGATGAAACGACTGACATGCTTTGACCAAGCATAGCGCCTAAATTAGGCATCACTCGCACAAAACGGCCGCTAGGACCAAGATGTTTTTTAAGCGCTTTCAAAGAAACGCCGGCTAAAATGCTGACTACAACTTGGTTTCGTTTCAAATTTCCTTTAATTTCCCGTGAAACGGTTTTTAATTGCTGGGGCTTAACGGCTAAAAAAACAATTTCAGACTTCTCAAGAATCTCCCCTATATTCTTTGCTGCCTGAATGCCGCATGAGCGCTTAAGATTTGAAACTTGATTTTTATTAATATCAAAAATAAAAACTTGTTTTTTGTTGTAAAGCTTACGACAAAGAAGCCCATTTAAAACAGCTCTTCCCATATTGCCGCAGCCAATAAAACCGATTGTTTTCTTCATTTTCTTTCTCCAAAAAGCAAGGTTCCAAGCCGAATTATTGTTGAACCCTCTTCAATTGCCATTTCAAAGTCATGACTCATTCCCATAGAAAGCTCCGTAAACTCCCCTTCTGGGAAGCGGCCGCTGGCACGCTCCTTAAGTTTTCGAAGCAGCTGGAAAGCTTCACGGCATTTTTTTGCTTCCCCGTCACCTTCAAACCATGGTCCAATCGTCATAAGGCCCTTTAGCTTAAGGTGCGGGTATCCTTGGATTATATCAAGAATACCCTCTAATTCATCGGGAGAAAAACCAAATTTTGTTGCTTCTCGTGAAGTATTGATTTGAACCAAAGCTTCAACTGGAGCCTCTTTTTTAGAAGCCTCTTCATTTAAAGCGTCGGCTAACCGTAAACTATCAAGCGAGTGAATGCATTTAACCTGCCCTACTATTTTCTTAACCTTATTGGTCTGTAAGTGCCCCACGAAATGCCACTCGATGTCGTTCGGCAATTCACACTTTTTAGACTCAAACTCCTGGACTCTGGATTCACCAATGAGGCGCCAGCCGCAGCCGTAAACTTCTGAAATCTTCGAGGTTGATATGGTTTTGCTAACCGCTAATATTTTAACATCCTCACCGACTCTACCTGCCCTCTCGAGAGCCTTGTCTACCCTCTCCTCAATATCTTTAATTACGCCCTGAATCATAGCCCGGAAGATAGCATGCTGTGAAGAGGTTGAAAAGGTCAAAAATAGTGATTAGTGGTTAGTAATTAGTGATTAGAAATTAAAGAGCCTGCGGCATTTTATTAGCCACTGGCCACCATCCGCCGGCAACACATCGTGTTACCTTTATCTTTTCGGAATCAGCTCCGCAATCTCATTAATAAATGGATTAAGGCTTTCAGGTTTTAAAACGTAAAGAGGGGGTGCGTTATTAATCTCTAAATAATAATAATCTTCCCTAAGGTAGCATTTAAGCTCCATAAAAGACTTTCTTTCGCCTTTTCGAAAGAAAAAGATCTCCATTCTGGCTTCACTGGGACTGAATAAAAGGGCGCTCTTTTCGTTTTTACCGAGCCGATATAAATAATCCGCATCATTAAGATTTGCAAGAAACAAATCCATTTTTTCAAAAGGAACGCGTTTGCCCCTTGCTTGAATTTGATACCAAACATTATCTTTGAAAATAAAAAATAATTTACTGTCATTAAGCTTTAGCTCAATACGGGCCACTCGATCCAACGGAATATTCATGAACCGTTTTGAATAAAGGTCCGCAGGCAGCATCTTGAGCAAAGGCTCCAACTCATATTTTGAAATCCAAGTTTTAACGTTTTCCTGAGGAACCAGAACAGGATAAAAGCCTTTGGCCACATTTAAAGCGCCTATTTCGAGATCTCTTTGTGAATTATCATTAAAAGTAAACCGCATATAATTATTTCCGTTTATTTCAGGAAAAGGAACCGCCTCCAAAGAATCAACACCGTTTAAATTCCAAAATTTATTGATAAAACTATTAATATGCTTTAACCCAACGGCATGATCTTCAGGCTTCACCACGCGCCATCTATTCTCTTTTTTCGCGATAAGCATCAGCTTATCGTTCCATTTTCTTTCTATTCGAGTCACTTTATTTTCGGGAAGCGAAAAAAGCTTGGGATATCGCATTTTAGAAAGATCTGTCATTAAAAGAGGTTTGATCGGACCTCTTAAAAAATAAATCTGATTCGGTTTCACCCAACTGCTATAAGTCGCCGTGCCCGCAGGGTTTTTGCTGCCGATCCTCAAGGTGCGTCGATTCTTTTGCTCAGTGGTCCAAATTTCAAGCTCGTAATAGGCCGGATCTAACCTATAACGCTTTAAATCTTCTTTGTTTGATTCAAAAGCTTCTTCGATCGTCGTTTCATGCAATGTTTTAGATAAAATAAAAATAAAATCTTCGTTAGCAAATCCCTTAATAGGCGAAAGAACATGCCATTTGCCTGATTCTTTTTTAAATTTTACTTTCAGATCTTTTCGTTTAATCGTAAAACGAGTAAGCTCTTCCCGTGATTTCAATACAAAATCGGTTTCGTCATGTAAATCTTCCGTACTTATGGGTGAGATGACAGGTTTCGGTTCAGGTTCTTTCTTAAAAAATCCCTTATCAGAATAATGACGGTAAACAAAGAAAAGTCCGGTTAAAATAGCTCCGATTATTAAAAAACGAAATAGCTTCACGTCATTAGGCGTCTAAAAACAAATAGGCTTCCAAGAATAAAAAAGCACAAAGCGCCCGGAATTAAAATTAAAGCAAAAAATATTTTCATTTTTTTACCGCTTGGCATTACCCAGGGTTTGGAATCAGGGGCCGGCTCCCGCTCACCGAAGAGAAGCTTCTCATGAAGCGTCCAAGCGATCGTATTTAAAAATAAAAGACGATTTCCACCCGCATTAAAATTTGTGTTATTAACAAAATCGGAGTCACCAAAAATCAATACCCTGTTTTTCGGCTCCGTTTTTCTCTCAAGAGCAACTGCTAACGGTAGAGGTCCCGGGACATCCGTAGTTTTATCAAAAGAATAATTACCTTCTTCTAGCGTCCCATAATCTGTTTCCCCCCAACTCTCAGGTCCTGAAAAAACCAGATAATCTTTTTCCCATATCTCAGCCTCAGGCGTATCTTTCATCTCAAGCGAACGCGCTAGAGGGAAAAAAATAGGCAAGTCAAAACCTTTAACAATCTCGTGGTTGGTAAAATCGTTGACAACGGGTATTAGATCATCCGCGCCGTATATCCGGCTGGTACGGTCTAAAATAACGGTATTGCCCAATTCAACCCCATACTCAAGCAAAAACTCCTGAAACACCGGAAAGATACTTTCTTCTTCGGGATCAACCATAAAAATAGCGCTTTTTTTAGAAGTAAAAGAACGTAAACTATTAATTTCTTCCGGCGTAAAATCTTTCTTGGGATAAGCTAGAATAAGAAGATCGGCTTCTTTGAAGCTTGGGCTATCGATAAAGCCTTGTTTCACGACATAGGCGCTATTGATTAAACTATCTTTCAAAAAGGAGTAACCCAAAGCACCCGTGTCCGCAGGAGAAGCTTCCCGGTGCCCTTCAATAAATAAAATAACCGGCCTTTTTTTAGTCGTAAGCCGTTCCAAAGCCTGCCGCACACCCTCTTCATCTATCGCCATCACAACTGTTTGACGGGCGCCCATCTTTATCAGAATAACTCCGTATTCATGAATGCCATAAGCCCGCGCTTGATCCGGATCTTTCTCAGGATCATAGTGACTGAAGGTTAATTTGGGTAGATAGCGCTTAAAACTCGAGAAAAGAGATTCCGCGTCATGAATCACAGGATCATCATTCTGGAAAAAACCAATTAGCTCAATTTTTTCATTTCTAACTTCTTCAAATATAGCCTGTGTTTTATCGGAAAAAGAAAACTTTTTCTCAGGGCTAAAATCAAAAATCTGGTTAAAAGGCGCCGCTAGCACAAAAACAAAAATAAGGACCGCTAGAAAGAGCGCTGAATACAGAGCGGTTTGAAACCAATAATTAAGCCGTTTAAATGGGTTTCTCACAAGGGATTCCTATAAGACCTCTTCTCAAGAGATCTGAAAGTTAAGAATAGAAAAAATGTAATACCCGACAAGAAAAACAGGACATTTTGAGTCGCGACGATACCTCTAAAAAATGGCTGTAAATATTTTTGAACTGAAAATACTGAAAGAATTTTTCCTACCCATTCAACCTGAAAGGTCTGAGAGCCTTCGAGCGACCAAAAAATGACGAGAAGACCGACCGCCATCACGGCACTTGCGGTTTGCGACTCGAAAAGGCTCGAAATAAAAAGCCCCACGGAGGCAAAAAAGAAAGCTAAAAGCAACAATCCTAAAAATCCCGAAAAATAAGTTCCATAAGAAAGAGGAAGTTTTAAATACATAGCTAAAACCGGATACACCCACAAAGGCAAAAAAAGGAAAAAAACCATAATTGAAATTCCGATCCACTTACCAAAAATAATTTCAACATCTCTCACGGGCAGCGTAAAAAAAAGCTCTAAAGTTCCGCTTCGCTTTTCACTGGAAAAAATCCCCATGGTTAAAAGCGGAATGAAGAAAAGGAGCAATAATGCGTAATTGGAGAAGATTGGTGGAACCAATAATGAAGTTGGATTCAAACTTTCCTGCTGCAGCGCCGGATTGGCCAGCCACTCGGCTGATAATTCACTGTAATAAAGAACGCCCAGATAAAAAAAGTATCCTGACAGAACAATAAAAATTGTCTCCGTAATGAAAAGAAGCGGGGTGCTCATAAATTCAAAAAAGTCTTTGCGCGCTATTGTTAAAATCCGTCTTAAGCTTTTCACACCGGATCCTCCTGAACCACCGCCCTCATAAAAATATCTTCGAGCTTCAGTTCTTTCCTAAAAAATTCAAAAGGACGGAGCCTGGCTTGGATCAGTTGTTTTAAAACAACATCTCCATTTACCCGCGGTTTCACTCGAAGCTCCATTGTCAAATCGTCATCTGCTTTATTAACCAGTTCAAAAAAAATAATAGATTGAATTTTTTTCAGCTTATTTTCAACCGCCTCCAGCTTTCCATGAAAACCAATCCGGTAAATTGATTCCCCTTCCAAATAAGCCTGGGCTAGCTGGCGCGGTTTACCGGAAGCAATAATATTTCCCTCCGAGAGAATAATAATGCGATCCGCCACCTGGGCGGCTTCAGCCAATATGTGAGTCGATAAAATAACAGTCCGCTTCCCTTTGAAGCCTGCTATCATCTCGCGCATTTCTTTGATCTGATGCGGGTCCAGCCCTGAGGTGGGTTCATCCAAAATTAAAAAAGGAGGGTCCCCTAAGAGAGCTTGCGCTAAAGAAGTTCTCTGTCTCATTCCCTTTGAAAGTTTTCGAATGCGAGTGTTCCGTCGGTCATATAGCCCCACTAACGATATAACGCGGGCAACTTCATCTTTCTTTTTCCCTCCAAACTGTCTTAGCTCGAGACACCACAGCAAAAACTCACTAACAGTCATATATGGATAAATCGGAAAATGCTCGGGCAAATAACCAAAGCTTTGCTTGGCTAAAATGGGTTTCCGAGTCATCTCCTTGTCACGAAGCCAAACTCTGCCCTCGGCGGGAAGAAAATATCCGGTAATAAGTCTTAAAAGAGTGGTTTTTCCGGCCCCGTTTGGCCCCAGAATAACGCAAACCTCGCCTTGTTCTGCCTCAAAATTTATAGAGTTTAAAACCCTGGCTCTCCCATAATAGTGACTTACATTTTCAACACGAATTCCCGAGAGATTGCCAGTTGGTTGATTTTGAGGTTTGTCTTCGGAGTTCAAAAGATTACTTTTTTTTGTAGCGTCTAAATATTCTTTTTCCGTACTGAACGACCGGTTTTTGAGTTATATCAAAATTTTGTGAAATATCTGTTATCTTTTCGCCATTAACTTTAATGCCGCCCTGCTTGATGAGACGCCTAATCTCACTGCCGCTCGGCAAGCCCTTAGGGCTTAAGTTTGATAACTGAATAATATTTGCCTCATTAGAATTACACTCAATTTCTTTGATATTATCGGGCACTTGTTTTTCTCGAAATTGTTTATCAAATTGAAGGCTCGCATCTTTGGCCTGAGATTCATCATGGTAAAAAGCAACGATTTTTTTACCAAGTTCCGCCTTTAGGTTTCTTGGGTTTTCGCTTATTCTTCTGTTTTTTATTTCGGCAAATTCTTCATCTGAAATGTTCGTACAAAGTTCAAAATATGGCAAAATTTTATCATCATTTAATGACATTATTTTTCCGAACATTTCAAAAGGTTCTAAATTGATTCCAATGGCATTTCCTAAGCTTTTACTCATCTTCTGCACACCATCGGTACCTTCTAAGATTGGAAGCGTAATAACAGCTTGAGGCGGCTGTTTATAATCGCGCTGCAACTCTCTTCCCATCAGCAAATTAAACTTCTGGTCCGTTCCTCCCAATTCAATATCTGCCTTTAAGTGAACTGAGTCATAAGCCTGTAAAAGCGGGTACATAAATTCCAAGAGGCTAATAGGTTCACGGGCTTCAAAACGTTTTTTGAAATCATCCCGTTCAATCATTCGGTGCACGGTAAAATGCGTTGTGAGCTCTAAAAAATCATCTGAAGCAAATTTTTGAAGCCAGTGGGAATTATAAACAATTTGCGTTTTATCTTTCCTTAAAATCTTAAAAACCTGCTCAGCATATGTTTTGGCATTCTTTTTAACTTCGGCCGGAGAGAGCATTTTTCTTGTTTCAGATTTTAACGAAGGGTCTCCAATGCGGGCCGTAAAATCTCCGATCAAAAAAATAACCTCGTGGCCTAAATCTTGAAGTGAGCGGAGCTTAAACAGAGGGACTGTGTGCCCTAGATGGATATCGCTTGCTGAAGGGTCAACGCCGTATTTAATTTTTAAAGGATTTCCCGTAACTAAGGATTTTTCTATTCTTAAGAGAAGCTCCTCTTCTGAAATAAGGTCAACGGTGCCCTTCTTAAAAACCGTCAACTGCTTAAGAGCTTCGTTTTTAACCGAGGATTTCTTGCTCATGGGCTATTATAACTAAAAATTCAACTTTAAAAGAGATTAAAAAAAATGCGGGGCTAAAAAGCCCCGCATTTTTTATTTAAAAATCAGTGTTAATACTATTATTCTTCATCCTCATCATCAGGCGAATGCTGCTTTAAGGAAAAAGAGATTTTTCTTGTCTCATCATCCATTGTAAGCACCATTACATCTAATGTGTCTCCTGCTTTAAAATGATTCTCGAGCCCTTGAGCTTTTGACTCAGGAATCTCTGAAATGTGGAGTAATCCTTCCAAGCCGGATGATAACTCGACAAAAACTCCGAAACCAACAACCTTGGCAACGGTTCCTCTAACAATAGTGCCGCTCGAGAGTTCCTTCGTAAGCTCTCTCCAAGGGTCTAAAGTTAGCTGCTTAACACCTAAGGCAATTTTTTTATTTTGAGTATCAACTGTAAGAACTTGAGCCTTCACCTTATCACCTTTCTTAAAAAGCTCACTCGGCTGAGGAGATTTTTTAAGCCATGAAATATCCGAAACGTGAATCAGGCCGCCAATACCGTCTTCAAGCTCCACAAAAACACCATAATCAGCAAAACCTTTAACGGTTCCTTCTACGGTTGAGCCGGTAGGATAACGCTCTTCCATTCCGGTCCAGGGATCTTCACCCATTTGTTTAATACCCAAGGAAATTTTCTTAGCTTCCTTGTCGACGCTTAAAATAATGGCTTCAACAAGATCTCCTAATGAAAGCACTTCGGAAGGGTGATTGATGCGCTTGGTCCAAGAAAGTTCGCTGATATGAACCAGACCTTCAATACCTTTTTCAAGCTCAATAAAAACTCCATAAGGAAGAATGTTAACTACTTTACCTTTAACGTGGCTGCCCACCTGGTAAGTATCACCGATTTTTTCCCATGGGCTCTCCTGCAATTGCTTCAACCCAAGAGAAACTCTTTCATTCTCCCGGTCAAAACCAATAACTTTTACATCAATCTCATCTCCTACTTTAACCAAAGCCGAAGGATGGTTGATGCGGCCCCAGCTCATATCCGTAATATGCAATAAGCCGTCTAAACCGCCTAGATCAATAAAAACACCGAAGTCGGTCACGTTTTTAACCCGGCCTTTAACGGTTTGGTTTTCCTGGATCACATCCAAGAGAGTAGCTCTCTTAGCTTCTTTTTCCCCTTCAAGAAAATCCTTTCTGGAAACAACGATATTTTTTCTTTTAGGATTTATCTTTACGATTTTAAACTGTGATTCCTGACCAAGAAATTGGTCCAAATTTTTAGATTGTTTTAGCGCGACCAAAGAAGCCGGTAAAAAAGCTTCCATTCCAATATCCACCATAAAACCGCCGCGGACCTTTTTAAAGATCTTACCATCAACAATACTGCCTTCAGACTTCGTATTGATCAATTGGTCCCAGCATAAATATTTATCAGCTTTACGCTTTGAAATTAGCACCATTCCGTGCCTGTCTTCACATGATTCCACTAAAACCTTGATAGTATCTCCGGTCTTTAAAGAACCTGGAGCTGAAAATTCATCAGTGCTTAAAATGCCTTCTGATTTATAACCAACATCCACAACAACCTCGTTGTCTCGAACTTCGATAATAGTTCCGTCAACAATGTCGCCTTCACGAACATTGTTTAATGTGGATTCGAAAAGAGCCGCGAAAGACTGCTTTCCTTTTGTTTCTGTTGCTTCACTGCTAAGAGTCATAGGGTTAAACCCCTCCTTTAAAATAATAGATTGAGCGGAATTATAGCGACCCTCATCTTGAAAAGCAAAGAAATTTAAAAAAGAGACACTTTATTTTAAGCGTCTCTTTTTTTAGATCTCAGATCTTAGATCTAAGATCTGAGCGACTCTTTGAGTCGTAGGACGGCTTCTCTGACGCGCAAGGCTGCTTTTTCATAAAGCTCGTGCGATAATTCCTGATCGTAAAGATCCGATAGATCAACCGCTTTTCCAAAATTAACCTCCACACTCTTCGGACGAGCAAACTTGGCACCTTTCGCCATCGCTTCATAGGTGCCCGAGATATAGACAGGTATTACGGGGCAAGTTGTACGAACACCTATAACTCCCACTCCTTTTTTGAAGTCTCCTAATTCTCCGTCACACGAACGCGTTCCTTCCGGAAAATAAACAATTCCCTGCCCCTCCAAAAGAAAAATGTTGAATCTTGATAGCGACCCCCGATCGGGGCTATGACGATCAATCGGATGAACATTAAATTTACTTAAAAACCAGGAAAAGAAAGGGTTGATTTCATAAAGTGTATGGCGTGCCATAAAGCTTAAATAACGGGGTGAAGCGATCCCTAGAGCAATCGGATCAAGATGGCTTGAGTGATTTGAGGCTAAGATAAATCCGCCTTGTTTAGGAATATTTTCACCTCCCTCAACTTTTACTCGTAAATAAAAAGCGAATATAAAACCGAGGGCTTTAAGAAAACGATAAATAAAACTGGCTCTACGCCGGCGGCGATTAATCAGAGAAACGGCTTCCCGATATGTTTCGATAGGAATTTTTCCGCTGGTATCGATCACGAAGGCATTCTTTGCTATTTTTAAAGGAGATATTTTCCTTTCCCGGTCCATTGCATCACGCCTTAACTCCTGACGCCGGGTCTCTTCTTCAGAGATTGAAATGCCCGAAGCTTTAAAATCAAGCGCGCGGCGCTTCGCCTGTTCACTTTCTGAAACTTTCAGAAAAATTTTGATATCGGATGAGGGAAATACAGTTGTGCCCATATCCCGGCCTTCTACCACAAGAGGAGCCCCGGAACGTTTCTCGTAACAGGAACGCTGTAACGTTAGCACTTTTTCCCTTATCCTCTGACTTTTTGAGAGAACCCCTACCTGCTCTGTAACTTCGAGTGAACGCAAGGCCTTCGGATTAAATTTTTTATCATTAATAATTAAAACCCAGTTTTGATCAGATAATTCAATTTTTAAGCTTAGGGAATTAATAAATTTTTCGAGCTTTTCTGTTTCAGAAAAAGATATGCCGGCTTGGATAGCTTCCAGAGTCAGCGCCCGGTAAAGGCTTCCTGATTCCAATAAAGGAATTCCGAAACGTTCTGAAATAGTTTTGGCTAAGGTGCTTTTTCCGCTGGCGGATCCGCCGTCAATTGCGATTAACATCGTAGAAAAATTTAATCTACTTTTACTCTCTTAATATTAGCTTCTTTTAACACCTTTAAAATTCGGCTTGATTGGTTTTTGGTAAGAAGTTTTAAGAAAGTATTTATCTGTTTTTGGAACGCCCGTAATTCTTTGATGAGGTTCCCCCGATTATCTTCAAAGATCGATACCCACAAATGA
>CAZLUT010000014.1:20244-31260 GCA_964562805.1 uncultured bacterium
GTCGTATCTTTAAAACCGGAGCCGGCAAAGTTCATTTTTTTAGATTCCGCGCCTAAGACAAGACACGAAGCGATGATGTGCGGTAAATGGCTAATACTTGCCACAATTTTATCGTGCTCCTTGGCACTCACAATTTTTACTTCTTGTTTTAAGCCTTTCCAAAACCGGACTGTCTCATCGAGCGCTATTTGATTAGTCTTTTTTTCTTTAATTACAAAACAGATCCCGTTTTTATAAAGATCCTGACGGGCAGCGCTTAAGCCCTTCTCATGACTTCCAACTAAAGGATGTGATCCTACAAAACGAATATTTTTAAAACAGTAAGCGTTGGACCATTTGGCAATACTGCCCTTGGTGCTTCCCACATCGGTAACAATAGCTCCCGATTTTGCGAGAGGATCAATCTTTTTTAGAAAGGGAATAATTTGGTTAACAGGAGAACAGATAATAATAAAATCGGCATCCTTAACGGCCTTAGAAAATTCTGTTGAGCCCCAATTAATGATTCTCTTCTTCTTGGCTTTACGAATAGTAGTATCTCGGCGGCTAAGGCCAATGATTTCCGCTTTGGGGTATTGTTTTTTAAGAGCGAGTCCGAGTGATGAGCCCATCAGCCCCAAACTAACAATTGTTACCTTTTTACCATTCAGCATATTGCCAGTCACTAAATATCCCGCCCCACCGCCTTAGCGATTGGTTTTAATTCTGACATTAATTTTTCAAACTTTTTAGGTTTGAGTGATTGGGCACCATCTGATAATGCTTTTTCAGGATTCGTATGCACTTCGATCATAAGGCCATCGGCACCGCTTGCAACAGCCCCCTTAGAAACCGCGGCTACATACTCCCAATTGCCGACTGAGTGTGAAGGATCTAATATAATAGGTAGATGTGTCAGACTTTTGATAACAGGAATCGCGTTAATATCAGTCGTATTTCGAGTCGCTGTCTCAAAAGTACGAATCCCCCTTTCACAAAGCACTACTTTAAAATTTCCATTGGCTAAAATATACTCGGCTGACATCAGCCATTCTTTTATTGTAGCAGCGAGACCGCGCTTCAAGAGAACGGGCTTCTTAGACTTCCCCACTTCTTTTAAAAGATCAAAATTCTGCATGTTCCTTGCACCCACTTGAAGCACATCAGCATACGATGATACTTCCTCGACTTGGCGCGTATCCATCACTTCGGTCACAACTAAAAGTCCTGTCTCATCAGCGGCTTTGCGCAAAAATTCGAGCCCTTCAATTCCCAATCCTTGAAAACTGTACGGTGAACTTCTTGGTTTGTAAGCGCCCCCCCTTAAAAAAGTGGCTCCGGCCTTTTTAACATGCTTCGCTATTTCCAACAAATTCTCGTAATTTTCAACCGAGCAGGGTCCCGCCATGACCGCAACTTTTTTGGAACCGATACTGACGCCATTACCCAGATCAATAACTGAATTCTCGGCCTTAAAGTCCCGGCAAGCTAGTTTATAAGGCTTTAAAATAGGGGTAACAGATTCAACGCCCGGAAAAACTTCCAAACTTTCTATTTGAATTTTATCTTCCGGACCAATAATACCGATAATGGTCCGCTCAACTCCTGTTGAAACCTGCGGATTAAGCCCCAGATCCTTTACTTTTTCACAAATATGATTGATTTGATCGGGAGTGGAACCCTTTTTCATCACAATAATCATGCTGAGAGTCTCCTTAATTAATTAGGGTGCTATTTTAAAGCTTTTTTTAATTCCCGGATAAGTCTTTTATTATCTTTGGGATAACCAACGGTAACACGAATCCATTGCGGCAGGTCGTATGAGGCCATGCTGCGAATAATGATGCCTTTTTTTAGAAGCTTTTCAAAAATTTTGACGCTGTCTTTTTTGACATTGACCAATACAAAATTAGCTTGCGAAGGACAATATTCCAAACCCATTTTTTCAAATTCCTGATAAAAAAACCGGCGGCCGTCCAAGACAAGCTGGCGGCTTTTTTCAAGATAAGCCTTATCGCCCAAAGCGGCTACTCCCGCTACTTGCGCCAAGCTATTAACATTGAAGGGTTGGCGAACCTTATTTAAATAACTGATAATTTTTTCGGTAGCTACACCATAACCCAACCTCAAACCCGCGAGACCGTGAGATTTTGAAAAAGTTCTTAAAATGATAACGTTGCCTCTCTTTAGATAATCCAAAGTAGAGGGGAAATCTTTAGTATCCACAAAATCGAGATAGGCTTCATCAAAGCAGACCAAGACATCCTGAGGGACTTGATCTAAAAATTCCAGCACCTCAGCCCGATTTACATAGGTGCCTGTCGGATTGTTGGGATTGGCAATAAAAATAACTTTTGTCGTATCGGTAATTTCACGCGCTATGGCACCCAAGTCATATTTCAAATTTTCAGTGGGAACTTCAACAAATTCAGCGCCCACCACTTGAGAAAGCAATTTATAAATTAAAAAACTTGTCTCCGAAGTAATCACCCGGTCACCCTCCGAAACAAAACCTCTTACAATGAATTCAATAATCTCGTTTGAACCATTTCCCAAAATAATTTCTTTAGAACTCACCCCTAGGTAGCCGCTCAATGCCTCTTTAAGCTTATATTGTCCTCCATCCGGATAAAGAGCCATTTCTTTGGCGTGTTTCTGAATGGCACGGATGACGGTTTTGGGAGAACCTAGAGGGTTCTCATTGGATGCCATCTTTACCACTGAACGCAAACCTAGCTCACGCTTAACATCATCAATGGGCTTTCCCGGCTCATACGGGTGAATTTCATCGATATTGGGGCGGAAAATATTTTCAATCACTGGATTTTGGATATTGGATAAGAACCGAGTACTTTCAAAAATTTTACATTGGATTCTATCTCATGGAGCGCTTTTTTAATTTTTGCGTCTTTCACATGCCCAACAAGATCGATAAAGAAAAAATAATCCCATAACTTCCTTTTGGAAGGGCGGGATTCAATCTTAGTCATATTAATCCGGTTTTTTCTGAAAGGAAGCAAGATTTCATAAAGAGCCCCCACCTTATCTTTGACTGAAACCATAATTGAGGTCTTATCAGTTCCGGTTCGTCCCGGAGTTTGCGAGCCGATAACAAGAAAGCGGGTCCGGTTGTTAGCGCTATCTTCGATACCTTCGCTGACAATGGGTAAATTATAGTAAGTTGCGGCAAGCTTTGAAGCAATCGCCGCTGAACCTTCCTCGGTCGAGGCCCGCTTAGCGGCCTGTGTGGTAGAAGCAGTATCAATCAAATCAACATTAGGCAAATTGCTCTCAAGCCACCTGCGGCATTGGCCAATAGCTTCCGGTTTTGAATAAATACGTTTAATTCCTTTTAATGCTGAATTGCTCATTAAATAGAGAGATATCTTAGAAATAATTTCAGAACAAATCTTGAGATCTGAATCCATAAACATATCCAAGGAATGATTAACAACTCCTTCGGTTGAATTTTCAATCGGAATAACGCCGTAATCAGATCTTCCCTTCTCAACTTCAGCAAAAACATCCGTAATTGAGTCGAGCGGCTTATAAGAAACGCTTGATCCGAATTTAGAGATGGAAGCTAAATGAGTAAAAGTGGCTTCAGGTCCCAAATAGGCTATTTGTAACGGCTTTTCAAGAGCCAAAGATGCCGACATGATTTCACGATAAATCGTTTTTAAGGCATCGGATGAAAGAGGGCCTCCGGCAAGTTCTTCGATTTTTCGATAAACTTCACTTTCTCTTTCGGGTGAATAAACAGGCGAACCTTCTTTATCCTTAAGTTTCCCGATTTCGATCGCAAGTTTGGTGCGGTTATTCAATAAATAAATCAGCTTCTCATCTATCGAATCAATTTTATCCCGTACTTTTTTAAAATCTGATTTCATTGTCTAAGCTTTCGATCCAAAAGTAGAGTCAGGCTCGACATTTTCTTCGGTTTCAGTATCCGAAACATTCTCTTCACCCTCATTTTCTCCTTGGTTAATCTCTCCCTCGATCTCTTCTTCGTCTTTAATTATAGTTTCCCTTGGCTCCAAAAGCTCCTCTTTCCGTATTGCATTTTCAACAAGCTCTTTAATTTCTGAAATGTCGGGTAAATCGCTTAAAGATTTTAATCCGAAATACTCCAAAAATTTAGGACTGGTCCCGTAAAGCATGGGCCGGCCCGGAACTTCTTTGCGTCCTACGATTTTAACAAACCCTTTTTCTAAGAGGGTTGCTATCATCCCGGAAGAATTCACCCCCCGAATATCTTCGATTTCAGCGCGGGTTACAGGCTGTTTATAAACCAGAATTGCGAGCGTTTCGAGAGCTGAAGCGGTCGCCTGACGCGCCTTTTTTTGAAGTTCTAGCTTCATGATCCAGGGCGCGTACTTGGGTGCTGTCGAAATCTCAAAACCCCCGCCAACTTCAACCACTCTGAAACTTCTTTCTTCCTTCTCATATTCTTCTTTTAAGGTTTCGATGATTTTTTGGACACGCGCCGGTGAGTACCCTTTTAAAACTTTCTTAAATTCGTTCGGCACCATGGGTTTTGAAGTTGAAAAAAGAAGCGCTTCGACAACACGTTTTGCCGTCGTCTCATCAATCGCAAGGGCTTCATCTAATTTCTCGACCTGAACGTGAATTTCCTTATTTCCCGCCCCCGGCAATGTCTCGTTAATTTTTTCTTGGAGCTCACGTCTTAATCCCTTGAGCTTTACGGCTTCTTCTTTATCTTTTACTTTAAGTCCCATTACCCTTCCTTTCTTAAGGTGAAGTTGACATAACTTCAGAAGAACGTTTTTCTAATAAAATATCATCAAATGGTTTTGACTGAGAGATGTCCAAAAAGTTTTGCTTGGCTAATTCCAGAACACCAAGAAAAGTCGCGATCAATTCATTGCACGTCGAACGTTCCCTGAAAAGTTCCGCAAAATAAACCTGCTTTCTTGTCTCCAAAATATGCCGAATTTCTTCGATTTTCTGATCGATTGAAACAATTTCTTCAAAGACTTCATGAAAATTTACCGCATCCACCGACTGGATCACTTTGGTAAAAGCATGCATCAAGTCATACAGATTAGCGCTGAAAGTATCAATGCCGACATCTTCAGGGTTCAAGTCTTTAAAATAATAATCGGCAATATTCCGGGTAAAGGTTTTGGAACGTTCATTTGCCTTATCGTGAAGCTCTCTTGCCGCTTCCCGAAAAGCCTGGTACTCAAGAAGCTTCTGTACCAGCTCAGCTCTCGGGTCAGCACCGCCCTCGGTTTCATCTGTTTCTTCTTCTAAGGGCAGGAGCATTTTTGATTTAATTAAAACCAGAGTAGCCGCCATTACCAAAAATTCTCCGGCAATTTCAAGCTGCATGGTTTTTGCCTGCTTCAAATAATCCAAATACTGCTGCGTAATTTCAGCCATCGGGATATTAAGAATATCCATCTCATTCTTTTTGATAAGATCAAGCAGTAGGTCAAGAGGGCCTTCGTAGGCTTCTAATTTTACTGATAAAGCTTCACTCATGATAATTTCTTCCCTTTAAAGACTCTATTAATACATTCGGCATTTGGATAAAAATAATAAGCTTTTTTAAAAGAAATATTAAGAAAACAACCCTTAATCATTTGGGAGTATCCTGGCTGATTTTAGAGCGTTTACTATTCCTAGACTTTGCAATATCTTTCAATCCAACTTTATGGGCAATATCCCGGAATTCGCTTTCGGAAACAGAATCTAAATTCTTCCCCTTCTTCTTGAGCTGCTCATTGATTTTAATGGCTTTCTCCTGCATCTGGCCGTGAGTCTCCTTTGACCCGCCGTAGAGAAAGAAATTCTCACCTTTTGAAACGCGGGTGTGACCGTCTGAATTATCCAGACCCAGCCCTAGCAGAGATTTGCGCAAATTCCGTTTTTTCATAACGGGGCAGATTATAACTAAATTTTGGGGTTGTGTCTTGCCAAAACCACAACTTATAGGTATTTATTCGATAAAAGCAGCAGGGTCTATAGGAGGTTCTATGTGCTTTCCGCCGTCGGGCAAACCGCTTTTGTAGGTCGTTTCCCAGTCTAACAAGCCATCCAAATTTTGATCCAGGAGGGCACGGATTGGCTCATCATTTTTGATAAAATAGATCTCATCAATCATGCCGTCAAAATTTTCGTCGTAGCGGGCCTCGGTGTCCCACTGTTCAGCACGTTCTATAAAAAAAATCCAGGCATCAATCTCTTGATCTTCATTACGGTCTAATTCTACTTTTGACAGTTTTTCGGCGCTAAAAAAAGCGGTTAAATCCTGGACGCCGTTATTATCAAAGTCGCCCTGAACCGTTTCAGCGCACAAATATGATGTGATTAGAAGTGTTCCGAAGCAAAAACAAAAACTAAAATAAATCCACTGCTTTCTCACTAAAGAGCATCCCTTCTCCTATTCTTAACCAAAAACTCCATTATTATTGTAATGTAAAACCACCCTCTAGTTCCACATCTCTTGTAATTAAAATGGCCAAGTTCTTCTTTTCTTTTAGCTGTCTGGCAAGAGCTTTAAATATTTCATTTTCTAAGCGCCCATTAGAATGAAAACTCACGACCTCCCCCTGCCAATCCTCATTTTTAAGCATAGCCGTCCGCCCTACAACTGCCTTAATCTTGGGTTTAATATGAATAAAGGCACCGCCCGCCGGGGCCTCCAGGAAGTCAATAACCACTATTACTTCTCCTGAATAAACGGCTTCTGTTAATTTTGGTTTTTCCACCGCGTAATTTAAAATATCAATCGACGTCAATTCTGTATTCAGGGCTGTAAGCTGGATGGGATCTGACTTCTGGATTTCAAATCCCTTTTCTTTAAGAATAAGAGCGAGAGACTCTATAATTGTTTCGAGATCAGAAGCAAAATTAAAAGTTTGGAAACGTTCATATTTTTTTGTATCAATCGGCGCCTGCGATTTACCGGAGATGCAAGAAACCAGCGGCAATATCAATCCAACCAGCAATATATTTTTAAATATCCTCATCTTTTCCCTTGGCACTCAGAACTTTGCCCTTGCCCCCTTTTTTATAAATGAGGCGTACCTCATCGACCGCCCCTCTTTCGCGAATTTCTTTTCATAGCTTGTAGGCGCTGAGGCGCCATCAAAAAACCGGTAATTTTCTTTCCGTTCCAGGACAAAGGGGCTTTCGGTAGATCTTAAAAGCTGAATAGCTAGATCAAAATATTCCAAATGGTCCGTAGCAAAATAAATTTTTCCTTTGGGAATTAACAGTCTTTCCAGTTCGTTTAAAAAATCTTCTTTCCAAAGCCTCCTTTTGGAGTGTCTCTTTTTGGGCCAAGGGTCCGGAAAATAAATATGAAATCGATCTACCGTATTTTTCTTAAAAAATGGCAATAGCGTCTCAGCAGACCAGTCAACAACCCTTACGTTCTGAATCCCGCGCCTTCTCACTCTGTTTTCCGCTAATCGGGCGAAGGAATGAGCTGATTCAATACCCAAATAATACCGGCTTGAATTGCACGAAGCCGTTTCAGCTAAAAAAAATCCTTTTCCGCATCCGACTTCTATTTCAATTTTTTTCGCCTTTTTAAAAAACGTTCGGGGCGTCAAAAAAGCACGCTGGCCTGTAACCTCCAGAGAATAACTCTCCAAAGTATCAATCACGAATATTTGCCTTGAGAGTCATTTAAACGAATTCGGATAATATCAAGCAGCATTTTTACCGAATCTACCACCGGATCAACTCGGCTTTGAAGACAATCGACCCACCTAACGGGGATTTCTTTAACGGGGATCTTAAACTTCCCGGCCAACCATAAAATCTCGACATCAAAAGCAAAATGAGTCAGCGTTAGTTTTGGGAAAATTTTCCGGCTCGCTTCTTGAGTTAACAATTTGAAACCGCATTGCGTGTCGTGAAACGGAAGTCCCGTTAAAAGTCTTATTAATTTATTAAACACTTTTCCCATAGCCTCACGATACCATGGTTGATGCTTTTCAACTTTAGAATCGGGCAGATCGCGAGAAGCAATCGCAAGACCGGCTCCCTCGCGCAAAGCTTTTTGTAATTTTGAAACTTCTTCAATAGGCGTTGATAAATCGGCATCTGTAAAAAGTACTTCGCGGCCTCCTGAAGCCAACGCCCCTACTTTTACGGAGTATCCCTTACCCTTATTTTTTCCATTTGAAATTAGTTTGAGTACCGGCCAATCTTTTTGCGCGTCTTGCACCAAAGCTCTCGTCTTATCTTGACTGCCGTCATCTACCACAATTACTTCGGCTTCCAGTTGATGTTTATCAAGGTATAAACGAATCTCTTCCAATGCCCGGCCCAAGCGGTGCTCTTCGTTATAAGCTGGTATTACAATCGATAGTTCCATCGACTAATAATAGTAGAAAAGCCAGAAAGTGGCTAGTGGTTAGTGGTTAGCGGTTAGCGGTTAGCGGTTAGGAATTAATAAATATTAGAAATTGCTTGCCTTCTATTCACTAACGACTATTCACTAATCACTGCTAGCTTAGTACGGTGTGCTAAGCTAGCTGATACATTAAAATAACAGCCAGAAAATATAAAAGAATAACCACAACTGCTACCACACGAACTAAAGCAAAATTCTTCTTTAAAAAATCCCACTTTAAGGCAGCCAAGATAAGAGCGGTCATTAATATAGCAATCGCGGCGCCAATCATTAGTACGCCGGAAGATTTTGAAAATAGATCGCTTGAAAAATAAAGAAAATCACCAAAAGAAAAAACAGCAATATCAAAAAGGTTGCTTCCAAAAACGTCCCCCAAGGCCATATGAATCAACCCAAGCCGGACAGCTCCCGCAACAACAACCAATTCAGGCAATGAAGTGGCAATGGCTAAGAATATAAATCCCATAAACGAGTTAGCCATTCCGCTCACGACAGCAATATGCCCCGCTACTACTGGCAAATAAGTGCCGGCCGCTACTACAACGATGGAATTAATTGCAAACCCAATTATTGCTTTCTTAAGACCGATAGCATGCTCTTTTTCCGGCACCTGCTCGCCGGCCAAGGCCTGGTATTTTTTTTCGGATCTGAACAGGATGTAAATGGCGAGAAAATAAAATAACAAAATAAAAAAGCTATACCACCCGATCCACCCTAAAGCCGGAACCGGATAAGTCAGGCTTAACCAGTGTACTAATATATAAAAAGCGATCAGAAAAATGGAAAGAACACCCGAAAGATTAAGCGAGGGAGTCCCTAAACCTTGCCATTTGTCACTTTTTAAAAACAAAATAACGACAGCAAAAATAACCAGATTAATAAGAAGACTTCCGATGATATCACCAACTGTTAAGTCGGGAACTTGGGCTAGTAGAACAGCGCCTATACCGTTAAACAGTTCCGGTAAAGACGTAATAGCGGCCAAGAGAAGTATGCCGACAAGTGTACCGCCTAATTTGGTTTTGTCCGCGATAATTTCAGCATCCCGCACAAGACGCGAACCGCTTATCATAATAATAAGAGCTAAGAAAATATATTGAAACCAAAGTGTAGCGAGCATCAATACTCCTCGGGAATTAAATGGGCCGCAGTAAACGGCCATCCTCTATTTTGTTTTTTGGCTGCCTAGAATCTTCTGTGACTGGCGGACTGAAAACCTGAGCCAGCCAAAGAGAAGTTAAAACTATTACAATTAAAGCCATAAATCCAAGAATCCAAAAGCGAATGGGCGTTTTGGGCCTGGAATTTAAATTTTCGCTATTCATTAAGTGAAACTGTTAAATTAAGGTTCTCAAAGATTTGTTTTGTTGCCTTAGAACGGTTTAGGGTATAAAAGTGCAGCCCGGGGACACCGGATTTCAAAAGTTCCTTGCTTTGCCGGGTCGCATATTCAATACCAACCTCTTCCAAAGCTTCCCTATTGTCTCCCAATTGAGCTACTGCCGCCCTTAAAGGCGCCGGGATAATAACGCCGCATTTCTCCTCAAATATCAGGAGTTGCTTAATATTAGTAACGGGCATAATGCCGGGAATAATAGGCACTTTAATGCCAATTTTTTTTGCCCTATCCTGAAACTTAAGGAAGTTGTCGTTTACAAAAAAGAGTTGGGTAATAACAAAATCTGCCCCTTCATCAACTTTTCGTTTCAGATTTTGAAGATCTTCTTCGGGATCAGCACATTCAGGATGACCCTCAGGATAGCCTGCTACCCCAATTGAAAAAGCATTTCCAAATTTATCTCGAATAAACCTGACAAGCTCGTTTGCGAATCCAAAACCATTTTTGGGTTTCTGGAAATTTGAAACCCCTTCGGGCGGATCCCCTCTTAAGGCAAGTATATTTTTAATGCCTCGGTTTTTAAGATCTCCGAGCAATTCAAAGATTTCATCCCGATTACACGCAACGCACGTAACATGCGCGATGCTCTCGGTCCCCAGCTTCTCTTTGATATCAGCAGTAAGTTCGGCTGTTTTCTCCCGGGTAGTTCCCATAGCACCGCATGTAACGGAAATGAAAGTCGGGTGAAGAGGTTTAAGTCTTTCAATAGCCTTATACAGCGAAACCTCGGATTCGGGTGTTTTGGGGGGAAAAAATTCAAAAGAGAATGTTGTTTTTTTGTTTTTTAAAATTTCAGTAATTTTCATAATAAATTATTCTGATGGACAATGAGCTATGAACCGTTTTTCAAAAAATCTTCTATCAATCTCGCTGTCTGATCGCTTTTTTCATAAATTAAGTGAGGTGACTTTGCCTCTTCAATAAAGGTTATTTTTGAATCAGGCATTATTTTATGAAGACGCGAGGCGTAATTACGTGTTGAGCGGTTATCCTTTTTACCCACGATAAGCAGTACTGGCTGTTTAATATTTTTGAGGGTAGATTTAGGTTTAACCGAATCCATTACGCGCCCGACATCTTGGCTTGCGGGCTCCCGAGTGTAGCGATAACTGGAATCAACGGCTTCTTTAATTTTTTTGGCGTCATGGGCATCACGTTCTCTTTGAATAAAATTTTCAAGGGATGAAGAAGAAATGAACGGAATAAGTGAAACTAAACTTTCCAAAGGTGACGGCGGGTTGAG
>CAZLUT010000015.1:0-31140 GCA_964562805.1 uncultured bacterium
TTTTAAAAACGGTAGAGCTAAGACGTTTTTCTTGAAGTCTTTTATTTGGCAGTACGTAAAGTGATGAGTCTACAGTAAATAATAAATTATAAGGTTCCAACTCCCTCGCCTCAGCGAAGAGTTGATCGTAAAAGGTTATACTCCCTAACGGGCCTGTTTCTTTAATGGTGAGAAGTTTTCCGCTTCGGGAATAGATAAAATGGGTTTTGAATCCGTCAGAAGAATCGATTCGCAAAAGCTTTCCTTCTCGATCAAAAAAACGGACTTGGACGTTGTTTTCATAATAATCATAAAATCTCGAGGGAGTGATTGCGTTATCTTTCACCCAGCCTTCCTCAAGAATAAGCGCTAAATTATTACTATCCCCTACGGCATAACGGAAATAATGTGAATAATTGACAGGATCCCCCTCTGAGGTGCTAGAAAACAGCAAAGTCGCTGAATTATAAAAGTCGTCGTAAAGATAACGGATATCAAGCATCCGTCCATCTTTTGTCTCCTGGAATCGAAGGATGCGCCGCTCACCTGCGGATTCGATATAAACCTTTGTATGGGAATCTCCTCTTTTTTCAACCATCGAATACTCCCCTAAAATAAGAGCGGATGGGACAATATTGGAGGTCAAAGAATTCTGGCTATCTTTTACGCCAGGGTTCAGATCTACAAACAAAGAGGCTTCGGCTAAAAATGGGTTATAAAAAGCAAAAAGAAACACCGGTATGGTGATCACGGAAAGGATCTTTAGGTGTTTTGGTCTTTTAACACTTTGCATGTCTTTAGCGACCACACTTTCTTTAGTTTTTTATTCTTTAACTTTTTCTTGTCCTTTAAAAACCCTAGTGAAATATGCCTGATCAAACTGTGAAATTCAAGAGATGGGCAACATTTTGCTAAACTTTTTTAAGATGTTTTGTTGTCTTTTTACAACAAGGAGGAGCGCGGTAGCGCCGTCTAAAATGGCGTTCAGCGCCTCTGAGATTTTTAATTGGATTAACTGTTTGAATCCAAAATAAGGGTCACAGGTCCTTCGTTAATACTATTTACGTCCATTCTAGCCTGAAACTTACCTTCTTTAACTATGCACGAAGTAGACTGCTTGAATTTTTCGATTAAGTTAGAAAAAAATAAACGTGCCTTATCAATTGCCATGCTCTCGCTAAAATCGGGGCGTTTGCCTTTTTTCATATTGCCATACAAAGTAAATTGAGAAACAACTAATATTTCGCCTTTGATATCTTCGACTGAATAATCAAATTTGGATTCTCTATTTTCAAATATCCGGGCATTTAATATCTTTTGTATCATCCAATTAGCATCTTTCTCGCTATCTTCTTTGTGGAGACCGATCAATACAAGAAGACCTTTTTTTATTTCGGAGACAACTTCACCCTCCACTGAAACAGAGGCTTCTTTGACTCTTTGAATGACTGCTTTCAATTTACAGGATTGTATTTTTTTGAGCGGCGATACCACCAAAATTTAAGGCCTTCTAAAAAAGCGAAGCCAAAAATCTTGATATTAAGTGATGATTTACCATGCTGTCTACCTTTGTGATTGGAAGGAATTTCTCGAATCTTATAACCTAAATCGTGGGCCCTGATAATAATTTCGGGTAAAACAAAAAGAGACTTTGATCTTAAATTTATCTTTTGAATCAATTCGCGCGACCAGGCTTGAGACCAGTTGTAATCATTAAAACGGACTCCATAAATAAAATTAAGAAAGAAAATGTAAATAACCGACATAAAGAACCGGTGCAGCTTGTAGGCATTGCGCTGCCAGCGAACGCCTAGAACAAGATCCGCGTGCTTTTCGCCTTCAGCCAGGAGCAATTCCACAAAATTGGGAATCTCGGAACAATCAAATTCTTCATCAGCGCCTATATACATAATGTACTTACCGCGCGCTTTTTCTAAACCATCTTTTAAGGAACGAGTGTAGCCCTGATTTTTTTCATGAATAATTAATTGTATTTCGGGATATTTAGAGATTTCTTTTTTTAAGATTGAAAGGGTGTTGTCTTTACTTCCATCTTCAATCAAAATGACTTCGGCATTCCATTCAGGATGCTGATCAATCACTTCGTGAAGATTTTTAAGCATTATCGCAATAATGCCCTCTTCATTAAATATAGGTGTCACAAAACTAATTTGTGTCTCGCCTGACATTTGACCTCCTTTAGTCTTGTTTCTATTCTATCTATAAATTCTAATTATCAAAACATTTTACATCACTTTATGTATAAAACTTTATGTACAAAACCACCTATTCAGTCACTTTGCCAGCAATTAAGTGGCGTATATAAATTTGAAACAAAAATGTTAAAGTCCGTGCACTAAATACCGATAACTTCCTGTAGGCGTATTTTGTATGCTTACACTGTATTATAGGACTACATTGTTTTTTGAATTTTTTTGATATTTTTTACTGTTTTACTTGATTTGACTTATTGAAAATCTATAATTTGACAAGTTTAGGAGCGGTCTATATGGCCGCACGTGTTAATTTATAGTTAAATTATTATAATATTAAATAAAGGAACTAAAAAAAAGGAGGCTTGAATGGACATCCTAAAGCGGATATTGATATCCATTCTCGTTGTTACCTTCGCTCTTAGCGGTGCTACAGTTGCAATGGCAGATGTAGGCGCTGTTGATTCAGCAAAGGTGAACAAAAAGCTGATGAATAAAATTGATCGGCTTGAAAATAGAATTAAACAGTTAGAAATGAGACCAACTGGCGTACAGGTTACCGAAGTTGCTGAAGTTTATACTCCAGCTACTACAGGTGGCGTTGTTCGTGCCATGGAAGACATTCAGCTTAGCGGCTATGTTGAAACCATGTTCACAGTAGCAACTTCACAGCCAGGAACCGGTTACTACAATGATATCGGCGGCAATCGTGCGGGCATTAATGAGCTTCGTAGTTTTGATCGCTTGAATAACAGCTTTACCATGAATCAGCTTAAACTCACCTTGCAAAAAGATGCTCCTGAAACAGGCGGTATCGGCTTTCGCGGTGATATAATTTTTGGTGAAGATGCTAAGTGGCTCAATCGCGTTACCAACCAAACTGGTCCAATGCGTTTGATTTATCAGCGTTTAACACCAGCTCAAGTTGCAATTGTGAATAATGTGGCTGGCGGTCCTCCATTATACGATGGGCTCGACTCTGGTAATCAAAGCAACGTATTTATTGAAAATGCATACGCTCAGCTGATTGCTCCTTACGGAAACGGTATTGATATCAGAGCTGGTATCATGACCTCTTTGATTGGTTTCGAAAAAATTGAAAACAAAGACAACTGGAGCGCATCTCGCGGTCTTCTTTTTAACTTAGGCGGACCTTTCGTTTCGACAGGTGTACGCGCTAAGTACGACTGGGATGAGAAGTTCACCACGATTTTAGGTGTTAACAATGGCGGTAACCGTCTTGTTGCTGCCTCAGCTTCTAAAACCTTAGAAGGTTTAGCATCTTATCAGTTAACCGATTGGCTTAAGCTTTCAACCGCTATCAATATCGGCAACGAATCACCTAGCGGTGGAAATAACTGGGGCCATGCTGGTTACACCCTCATTTCAGACTCGATTATTGAGATCGAAATGAATGACAAGTGGGATATGGCTATTGAGTCAATTCTCGGAGCTACTGACAAGCGTGGTAGCTGGTTTGGTGTTGGTGTATGGAACCGTTACGCATTAAATGATTGGATTAAGTTCAATCATCGTTTCGAATGGTTCAATGACACCTCAAACTATCGTCTAGACGAAATGGGTGGAAACACCGTGGAAGACTTGGGTGATTCACTCTATGATGATGGTTATGATGCATGGGAAATGACATTTGGTGTTGATTTTAATATTTACACCAATTTGTTAACCCGCTTGGAATACAGATTTGATATTACTCCAGGCACGGATATGTTTGACGGAAATCGTTCAGATCAAAGCACTTTCTTAGCGTCACTCATATACGAATTCTAATTCGACTCAACAAAAACCCCAGACCTCCGGGTCTGGGGTTTTTTTATGTCTAAATTAGATGGAGATCTGTTAAATACGCCGTAGGCTCCTTAACTTCTATTCACTAATTACTAACCACTATTCACTAGCATGCGCCCTGCGCCATACACCTTACGGAAACACAAAAAACCCCTTGTCCTTTTGTTAAAGGGGCAAGGGGTTTTTAGTAATCAGTAACTATCTGTTTTTTGCTTGCGTCTTACGAGTCCGTTTGATTGCCTCAATACGCTCTTTTCGACGTCTATCAGAAGGCTTTTCATATCGAAGATGTTTTTTATGGTCTTCAATAACGTGCTCTTTTTTCATCTTAGACTTAAGCACTTTCATCGCCTGCTCAAAAGACTGAAACTTAGTAACATCGATCTTGATCAAGTATTATCACACCTTTCTTAAGTTAAAAGTTCGGCAACTATGCCCGAGGGAGCTGCTGAAGTCAAGAATAAATAACAGCAGCTCGGTGACTAGTGATTAGTTAATAGTGGGCAGTGTGTAGTAATTGTTTTTACTAATCACTAACTACTAGCTACTAATTTCACCCTCTTGGATGAAATTGATTGTGTATCTTTCTCAACCGGTCCCTTGAAACGTGAGTGTAGATTTGTGTCGTTGCAATGTCAGCATGCCCCAGGAGCTCCTGAACAATCCTAAGATCCGCTCCTCCTTCAAGTAAATGGGTCGCAAAGGAGTGGCGCAAGACATGTGGACTCACCTTTTTAGTAATTCCGGCTCGTCTGGCGTAGCGCTTCACGACATGCCAAAGAGTTTCTCGCTTCATCGGAAACCCCCGGTTGCTCAAAAAAAGATAACCGCCGTCTGATTCATTGCTGGTGCGGCCCTTATCGATATAAATTTGAATAGCCTCCCAGGCACGCTTACCTACCGGTAAAACCCTCTCTTTACTACCCTTTCCAAAACAGCGAATAAACTTTCCTTCCGAGTTGATATTAATAAGCTTTAACCCGGCCAATTCACTAACACGAAGTCCTGTACCGTAAAATAATTCCAATATGGCCCGGTCTCTTAATTCGGCTTTGGTAAAACGGAGTCTTTTGTTTTGATTTTCCTTCTTTTCTTTTTCTATTTTTTTAAATTCAATCATCCGACCCATCTCATCCTGGCTTAAATAAGAAGGCATTTTTTTCCAGATGGATACGGAATCCAGCACACTCGTAATATCTTCATGAATTATCTTTTCAAGATAAAGAAACCGGTGGAAAACTTTTAAAGCAACTTGTGCTCTCGCAATAGAAGCTGATTTTTTCTTTTTGGACTTCTCGGCTAAAAGGTATTCTTGAATATCCTTACGTTTGATTTGATTGGGATCACGAACTTTTTTTTGGCTGAGAAAGTTGGTATAGCTTTCCAAATCCCTTGTATAAGCCAGACAGGTATTAGGACTCAGCCCTTTTTCCACTTTTAGATAGCGAATAAAGTCATCGATTAAAAATTGATAAGGGTTCTTAGAGGCTTTCTTTTTTTCTTCTTCTTGTTTCAAGCGGATTCAGCCATTCTTAAAAATTCTGATTCATTTAATACGGTAATTTTGAGCGACTTTGCTTTTTTTAATTTAGAACCCGGGTTGTCGCCCGCGATTAAATAATCGGTGTTGCGGCTAACGCTGCTTTGGATTTTACCTCCAAGAGATTTGATGAGGCGCTCGGCATCACTCCTGGAGTATTTTTCCAACGTACCCGTAATAATACAATTCTTACCGGTAAAAACGGATTCACGGGTCGTTTCCGGAAGCCTATCAAATTGAATGCCGGCTCTTTTAAATTCTTCTAAAACTTTTTTTGTAGCGGGATTTTTAAAAAATTTGACGATTGCACCGGAAACGATCGGCCCGATTTCATGAATTTCGGCCAGCTCTTCTTCCGTGGCTAGAGAAAGTTTTTCGAGAGTTTTAAAATAAGATGCTAAAACTTCTCCCGCTCTTTGCCCGACCCCTGGAATTCCTAACGCATAAATTAACCGGGGCAACTCTCTTGTTTTCGACGCCTCAATGCCAGCCAAAAGATTTTCGGCTGATTTTTGACCCATACGTTCAAGATCGGTTAATTTATCAAGCTTTAAGCTGTATAAATCGCTAGGAGCTTTTACTATTTTCTCATCAACCAATTGGCCTGACAAACTCGTGCCCAGCCCCTCAATATCCATCGCATCCCGTGAGGCAAAGAGCTTCAGTTGACCTTTTATTTGAGCAGGGCAACCCATCGAATTAGGACATCTTAACGCCACCTGCCCTTCATCTTGAACGATTTCAGAACCGCATTCCGGACATTGTGTTGGAAATTTAAATTTTTTGAGCGTTCCTTTTCTCGCATCTTTCATTACCTGCATTACTTTAGGAATAATTTCGCCGCATTTTTGGACTAACACCCGATCTTTAATTCTGACATCAAGCCTTTCAATTTCATCCTGATTGTGGAGACTCGCGCGAGAAACTGTTGTGCCCGCTAGACGAACCGGTTTCAAGTTAGCAACAGGAGTTAAGACGCCTGTCCGGCCAACTTGAATTTGAATATCTTCTAACGTTGTTTCGGCTAATTCCGCCGGATACTTATACGCAATGAGCCAGCGGGGGCTTTTACTCGTCGCACCCAAAACATCGTGGTCACCGAAAGAATCAACTTTAACCACCATTCCGTCTATTTCGTAGGGCAAGTCATGACGTTCTGATTCAAAATCTCGAATAGCTTGAAGCGCCTCTTCAATACTTTTCACCGAACAATGCGGTTTAGCAGTTGGAAATCCCATGTTTCAGCCTGTTTTACAAATTCTGTTTGTGTCTTAATGCCGAAACCTTCCGCGTAAGCGAACCCATAAATAAAAATACTAAGTTTTCTTTCAGCAACAAGTTTTGGGTCAAGAAGTTTCAGACTTCCCGCGCACGCATTTCTAGGATTTTGAAAAACATCTTCACCTCGTTTCTCTCGTTTTTCGTTAAGAGCTTCAAAGTCACTTTTAGAGATATAAACCTCTCCGCGAATTTCAAGATAAGACGGTAATTTCCCGCCTCTGCCGCTAAGCCTCAGCGGAAGACTTTTAACAGTTCTGACATTTTCGGTGACATCATCGCCTTCGACTCCATCGCCCCGGGTGATTGCCTGCTTAAATTTTCCTTTCTCATAAATGAGACTCATTGAAACACCGTCGATTTTTTGTTCCACAAAATAATTAACCTTTGAAACTTTTAAATTCTTTTTAACACGCTCATCAAACGCGATAAGCTCCTCGCTTGTATAGGTATTATCCATACTCATCATAGGGATACGATGTTTGACGGTTTCAAACCCCTCGAGAGGTTCGCCTCCTACTCTTTGAGTTGGCGAATCAAGAGTAATTAGATCGGGATTGTTCTTCTCAAGGCTTTCGAGTTCTTTTATAAGTCCATCAAACTGCTTATCGCTTATCTCAGGACGTGCTTCTACATAGTAGAGGCGTTCATGACGTCTGATCTCATCCCGTAAATTTTCTATTTTGTCTTTTATTGATTTAGACATGTATTTCAAAAAGTGAATATTGTTTTTTTTCTATCGGTTTTGATTTAAAAGTAGTGTCAGCAATGCCCCGAGCCAGTGACGATTCATTAATAACATTTAAAAAATCTTTAAAAGTCTTTTCATTGCATTCAGCCAATATTTCTACCCGCCCATCCGGCATATTTCTAACATATCCTGTGAGCCCTGGAAATCTGCGACTCAAGTAAACCGCCGTAAAGCGAAAACCCACCATTTGAACCCGCCCTGAGAAGTAGATTTTATATTCTTTCAGCTCCATTTATCACCTATTGTAGCGACACGCTTCCTTAAGTTAAATATCGACTATTTTTTTTATTGGATAAAGGAAAAAATGAAGGTTTTAGATAAGTGTGTTGCGAAGCTTGATAAGAAGCCGGTCTAAATTTGTCTTATCTCCAAAAACATTAATTTGATAAGTAAAGATGGTATCAAAAACACGTTTTCCGCCTTCAACTTTATGTTGATATTTAAATTCTTCCACTACCTTTGCAGATTCTAATCTCGGATATTCTTCATAGGCGGCTATACGATTATCTAAATTTTTCAAAAGATCATGCTGGTCAAGGCTTTTAAGCGGTTTAAGTATGCGGACTGCTTCTTTGATCTTTAGGATTTCGCTTTTGATAGCTTCCATGTCCGGCTGCATGCATTATTATGGCAAAAAAATAGTGGTTAGTGAATAGTGATTAGTAGATAGAGGTTTTAATATTTGGTATTATTACGCTTCTTTGCGGGGTGTAGCTCAGTTGGCTAGAGCGCTACGTTCGGGACGTAGAGGCCGGAGGTTCAAGTCCTCTCACCCCGACCAGTCGCAGCAAAGCTGCTCCTCGAGGGGCGAGGCTCTTAACCCCGCAAGAGGGGCCTCCCCCTCGATGAAACCCCCTCCACGTTCCACAAGGAATGCCTTCGGCATAAACTAAACTGGAAAAATTCTTTTTCCAGACCTTTTTATGCTCTTGATTTTCAGAGGACTTGAAGCGAGGCTGCGCCGACCTTATGGGAGGTAAGGCCGTTAGTCGTTAGACCGGCCGCCAGCAGCTGAGGGGAGGTTACGCAGGGAGGCTCCGTCCGACCGTAGTAGCCAAGTCCTCTCACCCCGACCAGTCGCAGCAAAGCTGCTCCTCGAGGGGCGAGGCTCTTAACCCCGCAAGAGGGGCCTCCCCCTCGATGAAACCCCCTCCACGTTCCACAAGGAATGCCTTCGGCATAAACTAAACTGGAAAAATTCTTTTTCCAGACCTTTTTATGTTTGTGATTTGTGGTTTGTGTTTTGTTTGTGCTCTGTGTTTTGTGATTTGTGTTTTTACTAACCACTACTCACTAACGACTACCCACTGTCCTCTTTTCGAGAGGTTCGAGATAAAGAGGGTTCTCCCCCTGCTCCTTCAGTCCTTCCTTCGCTAGTCCCAGCAGCCTCACTACATATTCCCTCGTTTTAAGGCCATTTAATGCGCTTTTATAGCCGTTTTTAGCGCATTCTGTCCTAAACCTAAGGAATTCACCTGTATCGACACTATTAAAAAGATCTAGACCGTTTTCGAGTGAATTAGAAGAATAAAGTAAGCCTTTCCAAAAAGAAGCCACCGCTAAGGCTCCCCCAAAGTCCAGCGCGTCAGCTTGGCGCATTTCAATAAACTGTTTTAATCTCACTTCCGGAAAAAGTGTGCTGAGGTGAAGTTCAAAATCATCCAGCGTAGCATAAAACAATTCATGCCCGTTTTCGAGAAAGTCCCGAAAAGTTTTCCCAATAGGAATCCAATTGCCTTCCCTTACAATGAACATCATAGGGACATCCAAAGCATAATCGAGATAATCCTTAAAACCCGTTGCTGGCCCAAGAAACCTCTCTATCAGCCCGCTTCGGTCATTATCTGTATTGTCCCACACAAGAACTCTTGGCACTGCCCAATCCCAGGGCTTCCCTTCTTTCAGGGGGCTGTTTGCGGCTAAAAGCGCTATAAATGGTGAAACCCAGAACCCAAGGCGCATTTTTTTCATTGCGTCCGTTTCATCCGTATAATCCAGGCTTACTTGTGTTGCGGCTGTCCGCTGCATCATGTCATGAGCTAAGCTGCCTCGACTCCCTAAATATTTTCTCATGATGGAGTAGCGTGCTTTAGGAACCCACTCAATAGCACTACTTTTACTTACGGGCTGAAACCCAACGCTCATCCATTTCACATGATTTTCACTAGCTAATTGGCATAACTCTTGGCACATCTTTTGGAAGCTTGTTTCAATCTCAGGAAGCGTTTTTAGAGGTGCGGTTGCATACTCCACCTGCCCGCCCGGCTCTAATGAAATCAATTCCCGCCCGCGGAAAAGTGCTATAACCCTTTCGGCCTCCACCATCTCTTTCCAGCCAAATTTTGAAGCAAGCTGTTTTAAAAGAGTTTCAATTCCCTCTTTCCCCGAAAAAGGCAACGTTTCATGTGTCTCGGGATTTACGGGAAACCATTCGCTTTCAAGCCCAACACTCAAACTGTCTTTAGGTTTTGAAAAACGCTCAAAATAAGATAGAAGTTCATCTAGTCCAAGTGGGTTATGGTCTTCTTTTTTTTTGATTAATGTGCTCATTTCTTTCTTCAGTATATAACACTTTGAAGTAGAATACACGAATGCTGAAATTAGCTTTTTTGATGGATAAAATCGAGACTATTAAAAGTATCGAGGATACCACTTTTCTTATTATGGAAGAAGCCGCGCTTCGTGGTCACAAGATCTTTTATCTGGAACCGGAAGATTTGGTGCTTCACTCTAAAAAGGGTTTAAAGGCCCATTTAAAGGAAGTCTCAGTTGATGAAATTAATGGCATTCAGATTCAAAAGGAATTTCCTGAAGCTTCTTTAGGCCGCTTAGACGCCCTTTGGATTCGTAAAGATCCCCCTTTTGATTTAAATTATTTCCATTATTTACTTCTGCTTGCAAACCACCGTCACGAAACGTTTATGCTGAATGACCCTCTGAGCATTCTTTTGGGAAATGAAAAGCTGCTTCCCTTTCATTTCTCTGAATTTATGCCGGACACTTTAGTAGCTTATCGAAAAAAATTTCTGAAATCTTTCACCGATAAACACAAAAAAACGGTATGGAAGCCCCTATCTGACAGGAGCGGTCGTGGAGTTAAAATGCTTAAAAATAAGTCGTTTTCTTACAGCGAAGGCAAATGGGGCTTGGCTCAAAAATTTTTACCTTCTGTCAAAACAAAGGGTGATAAACGCATCTTCTTATTAGATGGTAAGCCAATCACAGCCTATTACCGCACGCCTCCCCGAGGTGAATGGTTAGTGCTGCCTGATTCCGATGATGGGCTTCTCATAAAGGCAGGTATAACGGCCAAAGAAAAAAAAGTAATTTCCTCTATTGGCCCCAAGCTTCGCAGGATGGGTTTTTATTTTGTGGGCTTAGATATGATCGGCGAACAAATCACTGAAATAAATGTTACCAGTCCCGGCGGTATCGCTGAAGCTAATCGATTCCACAAAGAACCGCTTCAGCTTAAGGTTGTGGATTTTTTGGAAAAGAAATTAAGCTAACCCCACCTAACCTCCCCTTAAACTAAGGGGAGGAGCCCTATAGAACTCCCCTCTTAAATTAAGAGGGGCTGGGGGAGTTAATATCAGTTACCGGCAGTTTCGCTATATCACCAATCTTAACCCGATGCCGCCCGTACCAACCTTGATTAACTTCAATGGCAAAACGGGTCTCGGGCGGCGACATGTAGAGCTTCTCCGGTGTATTAGGATCCATGTCTTCAATGGCTAAGACTTTCCCGGATTCGTCCAGAAAAGCTATACTTAGAGGAAGTACTGTGTTTTTCATCCAAAATCGATAAACTCCGGCTCTCCCAAAATCAAACAGCATTCCTTCGTCTTCGGGCAAAGATTTCCGAAACATCAGACCTTTTTTCTGAGAAGATTTATCGGCCGCTATTTCGACCGTAAGGTGAGTTTTTTTAAAAAAAACCTTTTCTTGCGGCAAGGTATCAATTTTGGTCGGGAGGCAGCCTAAGAGTAAAAAGGATAATATGAGAACAGATCGCTTCATTCTACTTCTTTCCCTTCTTTTCTTCTATTTCCGGCACAACCCCTAAGTAAAGTAACGACTTTTCAATAACATCCTTGAATACCGGACCTGCCACAGTGCCGCCATAATAAAGGGGTCGAGGATCATCTAAGACCACAATCATTGCCAGGCGTGGGTTTTCTACGGGCGCAAATCCGACGAACGTTGCCATAAAGTGAGAATGTGAGTATCCGCCCTTCGGATCAACTTTTTGAGATGTGCCGGTTTTACCCGCTACCCGAATACCATCAATGCTGGCCCGCTTTCCGGTACCTTCAGTGACAACATGCTCCAAGATTTCTGTGACTTGCCGGGAAGTGTCTTCTTTAATAATATTCTCGGAAATTTGCGGGCTGAACTTTTTTAAAGTGACATTGTGAGTATCTTTAATTTCGGAAACAATAAACGGCTTAACCATCTTACCTCCGTTAGCAATGACAGAATAGGCTCTTAAAACCTGAAGAGGGGTGGCCGCGATTTCCTGACCGATAGGAATCGCATTAATTGAATTTTTAGACCATTTAGAAGGGGGGCGGCTTATACCTCTCACTTCACCCGGAAACTCGATACCCGTCAGTTTTCCAAAACCAAATCTTTCAATATATTCATAAAGTTTTTCCTCACCCAATTTTCTGGCAATTTTAACCGTGCCTATATTGCTGGATTTAATAAAAACCGTATCAAAATCCAAAGTTCCATAACCGTGAACATCGTGCAAAGTATTCCTTCCGACTTTCCAAGAACCGTTTTCACAAAAAACAGTATCGGTTCGTTTCATAATACCTTCGTTGAGAGACGCGGAAGCTGTAATGGCTTTAAAAACAGATCCGGGTTCATAAAAGTCCGTAATGGTACGGTTCCGCCTTGCCTCGGCTGGGTATTTACCGATCTCCAGAGGGTTATAGGTAGGACGAGACGCCATTGCCAAAATTTCCCCTGTCATCGGATCCATAACAATTGCCATCCCGCCAATTGCTTTCCACTTCTCAAAGGCTTCTCCCAAGGCCCTTTCGGTCAGGTATTGAATGTAATGATCAATCGTCAAAATAAGATTAGCGCCGTCAATAGATGCGGTTGTTTTTTGATCTAAGGCGCTTATATCGCGTCCTAGGGCGTCGCGTGTGGTTACTCGAAACCCAGACTCTCCTCTTAAATACTTATCAAATACCAATTCAATGCCTTCGATTCCTTTTCCGTCAATATTAACGAATCCAAGCACTTGACTCCCAAGACTCCCGTGAGGATAAAATCTTTTATTCTCGAACAGATATCCAAAAGCCGGATCTTTTAATTCTTGAATTTTATCTAGAGTGGAAGTTTTAACGCGCCGTTTCATCCAAGCAAAAGCTTTATCAGAACTAAGACGCTTATAAATTTTTTCCTCAGATACGTTTAATATTTTGGACAGCTTCTTGCTGTATTCTCTTACCTTTTCTTTAGGAATCATCCGGGGGACAGCATAGATTGAAGGAACTTTTAAAGTTGTGGCTAATTCTTTTAGATTCCGGTCATAAAGATTGCCGCGTTTAGCCGGCAAATCAATCAGTAGCTCATGCTGTCTTGCGGCATGACGCATGAGTTCGGCACGTCTTAAAATTTGTAAATTAAATAGTTGGACTGTAATGGAAGTCGCGATAATGCTAAGGCAAATATAAACCCATAAGAATCGCTTTTTTAGAGCGTCCTCGGGCATAGATTAACCGCTAGTTTCGGCTTGCGCTTCTTTAACGGTTAAGAAATGTGCCCGCATAGGACCTTCGGGTCTAACGCCGGCTGTTTCTACTTTGGGCAAGGTACGTTTCGCGAAGCGAAGAACACGAACATTTTGAACCGGTATCAATTCCAGATCCGTCTCAATCATTCGATGTTCCAATTGTGAAGGAGATTTAAGCGAAGCTAAGTGGTATTTCAAATTTTTCATCGTGTCGTAGGCTTCGGCAAGATTCCGTTCTTTACTCCGGATCTCATAAGAAAGTTTGATGGTCTCCACATGACCCGCTACATAGAGAAGGCTCATCGCCACTCCAACACAGATAAATGAAAAGATTTTAGTAAATCTTGAAAACATCAGTTCCTCTCAATAACTCTTAATTTGGCGCTGCGAGAAGCCGGATTTCTGTGGGCCTCGGCCTCATCTGCCCGCTCAACTTTTTTATTAATCAAGCTAAATTCGCCTGTCTTGGCTAATTCACGAAAACGGTGCTTAACAGCTCTATCTTCCAGCGAATGAAAAGTAACAATTCCCAAACGCCCCTGTTTCTTTAAATATTTCGGGAACTTTTCTAGGAATTCTTCTAAACATTCAATTTCGCGGTTTACGTGAATTCGAAGAGCTTGAAATGTGCGGGTAGCCGGGTGAATGCGGGAAAACTTACGAGGATGATTCTTCTTGATAATCTCGGCCAATTCTTTGCTGGTTTCTATTGGTGCAGCAGCTCTTGCCCGGCAAATAGCTTTAGCTATCCTTCTCGAATAACGTTCTTCGCCCCATTTCCAGATCAAATCGGCAAGATCCGCCTCGCGGAATGTGTTAACCACATCGCCAGCCCGGATCCCATCCTCACTCGTATCCATGCGCATATCTAAAGGGCCGTCTGAGGTAAAACTAAAACCCCGATCTCTCTCTTCTATCTGATCTCTCGAGAGACCCAGATCAAGAACCATTCGGTCACAGGTACGAATTTCTTCGGAATCAAGCGCTTTTTCAAAGTTGGCATAGTTCACATGACAAAAAGCAATATTCTTATGCTCTTTGAGCTTACCTTTTGAAAACTCAATTGCTTTTATATCTCGGTCCAAAACAATCAACTTCCCTTCCGCTCCGATCCTCTCCAAGATAGCTTTCGTATAGCCCCCCGCCCCCAAAGTGCCATCGAGGACCGTTTGCCCTTTTTCAAATTTGACCAGCGATAAAACTTTTGGAAGTAAAACCGGCTCATGTTTCACCTCTTAAGTTAGAAGCTTGCTAAGGCTTCTGCTCTTGATGAATATGATTCGATAAGACCGTTCAACCCGACCAATTGAAGCGTATGACAGACCTCAGGCCGAACATTACAAAATTTGATATCACCTTTTTCAGAGCGGATCGTACGAAGACGTTCGACCAAAATCCCAAGGCCCGCTAAATCAATGATTGAAGTACGGCTAAGATCCAAAATAACTCGTTTTTGGTTTCGGTGTAATAAACGGTTCATCTTATTCTTCATTGCTACCATTTCGTTAGCGCCTAAAACTTCGCTGCAGTTTAAGACTTCAGCTTCGCTTTTGGTTGTTCGCTTCATGGGTCCCTCCTTTTATTGTGATGATTTTTTATTGAAGAGTCGTTCTGCGACTTCTTCATAACTTTCAACTGATGATTGGTAAAATGTTTTCCAGTTTTCTTCCGACCAGATTTCAATCCGGTTTGAAATTCCAATAATGACAATGTCTTGCTTGATATGGGCATGGCCTTTTAAATAGTCAGGAATTAATATGCGCCCTTGCCGGTCCAAAGCAATATCCGCTGCACCTGCAAAAAACATTCGGTTAAAGTAGCGGCTATCCTGAGATGTAAAAGATTGAGCGTTAAATTCTTTTTCCTGATTCTTCCACTCTTCTTCGGTAAAAAGAAAAAGGCACTTTTCTAAACCTTTGGTGAGGAAAAGTTTTTCTGAATAATTCTCTTTGAAGATGTCTCTGAATTTAGACGGAATGATTACCCGGTCTTTGTTATCAAGTGAATGGTGATATTCGCCGTAAAACATTTATTCTTTCCTATTCTGCTTCAGCTTTTTACCACTTTCTCCCACTTTGAACCACTAATTATTAACGGCGAAGTATAGTGCTATCTTAAGTTCCTGTCAATACACAAGTTAGGCTGGTGGGGGGATTTTTTTTAAAAAGACCTAGAAATAGTATGTTTAAGGTTAAAAACCACTATTAATAGTGGTTTTTAAGGTAAAAAAAATAATAAAAAAATTGAAAAAATAATGAAAAAAGTAGGCTTTTGACTAAAGTAAGGCGAGAAAAAGCCGTAATACGATATTTCTGCGGAAGTAAAAATTTAAAGGAAAATTACGTTTTGGATTTATTTCTAGCCACTAACAACTAGTGTCTACGCTTTGGATTCGATATAAAGAATGCGGGAACATTTTTCGCAGACTACAACCCTATCTGGTTTGTGAAGTTCATCGGCAAGCTGAGCTCTTAATTGCATACCGCAAGCCGTGCAACCGCCATCACGGGCAGGCACAAGCGCTAAACCTTCTTTCTTTCGAAGAACGCGTTCATAAAGACTGAAAATTTGAGGATCAACATCTTTAACAATTTCACATCTCTCAGTTTCAAGTTCGCCCAGTTTTTTTTCGCTTTCTTGCTTTTGACCGGTTAAAGTCTTTTCCTTGGCAGCGGCAACCTCCTCTGCCTCCCTGATTTTTTGCTTTGCAGCTTCAATCTTTTTTTTGTAAGAATCCCCTTCTTCAAGAAACTCCAAAATTTGCTCTTCAAGAATAGAATCGTCAGCCTTCAGATTGTTAATCTCGCTCTGTAAGGCGGCATATTCTTTATTGGTCTTAACCAAGTTGAGCTGCGCTTCGAGTTTTTTAATGTTATCTTCTTTAGAAGCAAGATCATTTTCTTTTTCTTTTTGCCTTGATTGATAACTTTTAAACTCATCTTCGGCTTCCTTGAGGATTTTTTTCTGTTCTTGGCAGGCAGCTTTTATTTCTTTGATTTCTTCAGGGATGCGGGCAAGACTTTTGCGGAGATCAAAAATTTCCTTATCAAAATCCTGAACTTTAATTAATTGCACGATTTTACTCATAATAAATTCATTATAGGGTTTAATTCGAAAATCTCAAAAATTTTCTTTTCAAATATCGTTCTACCTACTTTTTAAAACCATATAGCTGATTTGATTTAATATAGTCAAACACCTCATCACACAACCCTTCGGGTCTTTTACTTTCAGATAAAGCTTTCCGAATTTCAGTTGCTGAATAAGGAACAGTTTTTAAAGAGACTACAATAGCATCGCCCGCCTCCCCCGCTTTATAATCAGAGCGGGCTACTACTGCGATCTTACAATTTTTCTTTAAAGCTTCGGGATCCCTCCATAAATTAATTTCTGAATAAGCGTCCGTCCCCATTAAGAGGAAAAATTCCGTATTTTCCGGAAAAAGTGCTTTTATTTTTTTAACTGTATCGATTGTATATGAAACTTGATTTTGAAATATCTCAATCTCTGATATCTCAATCTGCTTTTTCCCTGCTATTGCAAGACGCACCATTTTTAGGCGATGTGAAGAATCTGTAATTTCTTGATCTGTTTTAAAGGGAGAACAGCTTGTAGGGATAAAAAGAGTTTTATCTAATTTTAAAGTTCGAATTGCTTCTTCTGCTAAATGAATATGTCCTTTGTGAACGGGGTCAAATGTACCGCCGAGGAGACCTATGCGCATAGTTGCCTGGTCCAACAGGGCGCAAAGCGCAGGGCGCCGGCTTGTTTATGATTTATGGTTTGTGCTTTGTGATTTGTTTGTGGTTTGTGCTTTGTGGTTTGTGGTTTTTTCATCTGCTATACGTTTGTTACGTTCTAATCTGCCCTTTACCATGAACTACGTACTTATAGGTAGTCAGTCCTTCAAGCCCCATCGGCCCTCTTGCATGAAGCTTATCAGTAGCAATCCCGATTTCAGCGCCAAAACCATATTCGTTCCCATCACTAAAACGGGTTGATGTGTTCACCATCACTGAAGAAGCATCAACGCGATTAATAAAAATATCTGCTGTTTTTTTATTCCGGGTAACGATGCTTTCGGTGTGATTCGAACCATATCGTGTAATGTGATCGATAGCTTCTTCCAGATTTTTAACAATTCGAATCGAAAGAATCAGATCCAAATATTCCGTATTCCAATCTCCTTCGGTAGCCCGCTTACAGCCCTTTTGTTTCAGAATCGAACAGGCTTTGGCGTCGAGACGCACCTCACAGCCTTTTACTTTCAACTCTTGGGTAAGTGCCGGCAGGAGCCGCTTAGCAACTTTTTCATGAACCAGAAGCGTTTCCATCGCATTACAAACACTAGGCCGCTGACATTTGGCATTAACTGCTATCCGCTCAGCCATTTTAAGATCAGCGTCTTGATCAATATAAACATGACACAGTCCCTTATCATGTTTAACCAAAGGAACCCGGGATACTTCTGTTACATGCCGAATAAGACCCTCGCCGCCGCGCGGTATTGCAAGGTCAATCCATTTTGTTAACTGCAAAAGCTCTCTTATTGATTTACGGTCCGTATTATTGACAAAGCTTACGGCATTTTCTGATATCTTAAAACGCTTCAATACTTTTTGATAAATACTGCTGATAGCGCGATTAGAAAAAAAAGCTTCTTTTCCGCCTCTTAGAATAACCGCGTTTCCGCTCTTTAGACAAAGAGAAGCGCACTCTGAAGTGACATTAGGACGAGATTCATAAATCACCAGTATCACTCCTAATGGAACCCGGACTTGAGTCAGTTTCAGGCCATTAGGCCGGCGCCACTCTTTCATGATCTGACCGGTCGGGTCCGGAAGCTTTGCTACATCCCGAACAGCGTTTGCCATGGCCTTAACGCGTTTCTCTGTCAAAAGAAGCCTATCCTTCATCGCGTTCGAAAGCCCGGCAGAATCGGCATAACGCATGTCTTTTTTATTTTCCTTGAGAATAAAAGAAGTCTTTTTGACAAGCTCTTTAGCTACCTCATTTAAAATACGATTCTTCTTTGAAGCGCTAAGCAGCTCTACTTCTCTTGATGAGGCTTTGGCTTTTTTGGCTAACTCGATCATTTGTTTGGCAAGCAACATTCCACTAACTCCTTTGATTTTAAGGATTAAGGGGTACCCAGTGATTTCTGTGAATCACTTCCAGGCGCCGCTCATATCCTAAAACGGAAGAAATATCATCTGTTTTACAGCCTACGATTTTTTTCATTTCTTCATAAGTGTAATTTATTTTTCCGGCGCCAATAATTGTTTTACTCGCGTTCAAGACGCGAACAACTTCATTTCGTTTGAAACTGCCCTCGACTTTAGTAACGCCGCGAGCCAATAGGCTTTTTCCTTTTTTTAAAATCGCCTCGCTTGCTCCGTCATCGACATAGATAGAACCGGTTACTCGAGCACTATGAGCCAGCCAGCTTTTATGAGAAGCAATGATCCGGCCGGAACCCAAGAAAAGAGTTCCGACATTTTTGCCGGCTAATATTTTTTCTAAAACCCTGGTATCCCGCCCATCGGCAATTAAAAGACTCAATCCGCTATGAAGCAGCATTTTGGCCGCGTTAAGCTTAGTTCCCATTCCTCCTACCGTGTGGGCGCGAGCCTGCGTGTACAAATGTCCTTTTAGCTTTTCAACTTCATGCTCGCCCGTAACACAATCAACCTTTGTCTTATTCTTTAAATAAAAACCTTCGACATCTGAGAGAAGAATCGTGAGATCCGCTTTAACCAAAAGGCTTGCTAAGGCGGCTAAGGTGTCATTGTCGCCAAACTGAATCTCTTGGGTTGCAACCGTATCATTCTCGTTAACAATCGGAATAATTCCCCGATTCAGCAGCTCTTTAAGGGTCCGGTGAGCGTTTAGATACAATTTTCTTTCCTCAAATTCATCGCGAGTCAGTAAAACCTGGCCGGTGTGATAACCTTTTTTTGAAAAGGCTTCTTCATAAAGATGCATAAGCTTCCCTTGTCCGATAGCAGCGCAGGCTTGAAGAGCCGCCAAATCTTTAGGGCGCTGTTTCAACTTTAAAGTTTCCATTCCAAGCGCAATGGAGCCGGATGAAACAATAATAACGTGAAGACCGTGGCTTTTAATAATCTCGGAGATCTGGCTGACAACACGCTTCAAGACCGGTCTGGAGAAACGGCCTTTGGAATTAGTCATGATACTGGTGCCTAATTTGATCACAACCGTCTTCAAAGAAGAAAAATTTCTTCCGTCTTGATTTTGATTTCGCTTAGCCATAATACGACCCGCCTTGTACGACCTGCATTATTTTATCAAGGCCCTCTCCTGTTTTTGCTGATACAAAAAAGAACGGAACCTTCCAAGTTTTAACAGTTTCTTCAGCGGCCTTTCTTTCCTCGTCATCCATTAAATCTGACTTATTGATCAGACAGATATAAGGTCTTTTCACGTACTCTTTATCGAAAAATTCTACTTCACTCTTAATGATATTGTAAGCTGTATTTAAATTCTCGGCAAAATCACTCTTAGTTTCTAAAACCCAAAAAGCAACCCTCCCTCTTTCTAAATGTTTTAAATATCGGTTGCCCAGCCCGTGTCCCTCACTCGAGCCCTCCATGAGTGATGGCAATTCACAAAGCGTCACCTTGGAATAATCAGGAAATTCATACACTCCCAAATGAGGCGCCTTTGTCGAGAAAGGATAAACCTTTTCTTCTTGGTGCGCGTTAGTAAGCCGGTGAAGCAATGCCGATTTTCCGGCTCCCGGTGTCCCGATCAAAAAAACATCTGCGTCAATTTTTAAATCAAGCAGAACACGAAGGGTTTCTCCCGGCGCTCCCAGCTTAGCTGGGTTCCCTGTATGGTTTCCCGCTCCGCCCCGGCCGCCCTTGGCGATCATCACCCGGTCTCCTGAACGAATCAAGTCTCGAATACGAAGTTTATTCTCGCTATTAATCAAGCAAGTGCCGCAAGGGACCTTAACTACAAGGTCGCTTCCCGATCTACCGGCTTTTTGACCACTACTTCCTTCCCGCCCGCTTTCCGATTGAAAGTGCTGGTTATATTTAAAATGAATCAATCCTGTCATATTGGAATCGGCCTCAATCCAAACGTCCCCACCCTTGCCGCCGTTTCCACCGTTCGGTTCGCGCTTTTTATCAGTCCGGCGTAGATACGACTCACACCCCCGGCCTCCGTCGCCTGAACGCACTTCAATATAAGCTTCATCAAACCAGTTTTTCATCAAAACCTCTGATACTAATTTTAAAAAATGATTTTTTATTAGGGCGTTCCTTCAAGAAGACGCCCTCAAGAGAACTTAGACTTGAAAGTCTAGTTTTGAGACGGGAGAACAGATACTTTACGATTTGAAAACTGAACCACACCATTCACTAGAGAAAAAAGAGTGTCATCTTTGGCACGTTTAACATTAAGTCCTGGTTTAAATTTCGTACCCCGTTGACGAATAATGATTGAACCAGCGTTAACAGCTTCTCCGCCGTAACATTTCACACCAAGCCTCTTGGCGACGCTGTCCCGTCCATTACTAGTACTGCCTAAACCTTTTTTATGTGCCATTAAAACTTAATCTCCTTTACTCTCACCTGGGACTTAATCTGACGATGCCCACGCTTCTTCATTGAGTCCTTACGTCGGCGAAAAGAAAAAGCCGTGACTTTCTTACCCTTTTTTTCACCTAAAATCTCGCAAACCACTTGAGCGCCCTTTACTAAAGGCGCACCAATTTCAACCCGTTTACCGTCAGTAGCCAAAAGGACTTCTTTGAAGGTAAAAGTCTTACCCACTTCACCTTCCAGACGTTCTACAGATAAAACGTCTTCCGGTGAGCAGCGATACTGTTTTCCGCCTGTTTGAATAATTGCATACATAAGGACGGGGATAATAGGGGAAACTCTCCTTTTCGTCAATAAATTATTAGAGGATTTTAGCTTATTTTAGCTCTTTTTTACCTTATTTTAGCCTATTTTCCCCACTATTCACTGGCTACTAGCCACTAACCGCCTTGTTTTCTCAGCTCATTCTTCTCCGGCAGATAATAAACCTTAAAATCTAAGGCCTCTAAAGCTGATCTTTTTTCCTCATTTTCTCCGTGCTGATAAAGAAAATTAATGACTGCCAGCTCTTCAGGCGAAATGTCTTTGGCCTTCTTTAAAGTGGAGCCTCCATAATTCAACAGAAAGGCCTTTTTCCATTTTTTAAACATTGGGTGAAGCCATAAGCGCTTCTTCAGAAAACGTACATTTCCGGGATCTCTTGTAAAAATAAAGGTGCTTTCGAGGGCCGCTGTTTCCACTTCATCAGCTTCAAGAATATCAGACGGCAGGGGTGAGGATGAGACGGTTCCATTAGGTAATAAGAAAAGCAACCGTTCATCTTTAAATTCTCTCCATATTCTCTCCTGCATTCCCGCTAATGAAAAACTTTCACCCAGCATAACTAATTTATAATCGGTAAATTCAGGGTCGTTTTCAGAAAATATTTTTTTATCTTTTGGAAAATGGGATAAGTTAAAAAGAAGCCAGCTTAAGTAGCTATTGATTCTAAAAGCAATTTTTTCTTCACGATTAAGAGCTTCGTAATCAGAAATTTCAAAAAGACTAATTTCAGAAACTAGTTTATCTAAAGTGGAAACCTTTTGTTTAAGACAAGGTTCGTCATAGAAACCTTCTTTGATGCAGGACTCTAAGATATTTTGAAGTTTCGAAAAATCAGGACTCGCTTCTAGATAGAAAGGTGCTACGCCTAAACTTAAAAGAAATAGAAAGAAAAAAGAAAGAGTTTTAATGTTTTAAAATGAAATACCGTTTTTCTTCAGAAACTCAAGATCTTGATCGGTAATTTCCATTGATAAGGAACTTTTTTCCTGGCCGGAAGAATCCGCATCCAACGACATTGTTTCCTCATAAACGTTTTCGATCTCATCTAAGTAATCCGCAGCAATCGGTAAAAAAGCTAAAACACAAAGATTAACTTGAAAATTTTTATTGTCTTTTAAGAAATTTTGAAATTCAGGAGGAATAGATCCCTTGATCCCGGTAGCGCCGCCCTCTTGAGCAAGCATCTGCTTCAGCAAGGTTAATAATTTGTTAATATTTTTGCTCATATCTTCATTCTCGTTCACAGCTGTATCCCCCTTTGGATGCTAAATTCTATCAAGAGCCTCTTGGCGCTTCAATCTTTATTAAATGGTCATCATATCGAGATTCTCAAGATAATGCTGGGCTGCCAAGGCAGCTCCGCATCCTTCGCCACAGGCTGAAACCAGTTGTCTGACGGCGTTTTGACGAATCTCGCCGGCCACAAAAACACCGGATTCTGATGTTTTATAATTATCACCGGCTATAACATATCCATTTTCATCAAGCTTAACAAAATCTTTTAAAAAATTAGAAGAAGGCCCATGGCCGATAAAAATAAAGACACCTTCTATTTTTTTCAGGTGGGTTTCTTTTGTTTTAACATTCTCAAGCTTGATCGCTTCCACCTTTTTTTCACCTGCAACACCAATCGGTATTGTATCCCAAATAAAATCAATTCTAGATTCCTTTCGAGCTCTCTCCTGCAAGAGCGGTGTTGCCCGAAGTTTATCGCGGCGATGAACAATCGATACTTTTTTAGCGAACCGAGTCAAAAAGATCCCTTCTTGAATTGCGGAGTCACCCCCTCCAATAACTACAACTTCTTTATCTTTAAAAAAGGCGCCGTCACAAGTAGCACAGTATGAAACGCCTTTTCCGGTCAATTCCACTTCACCCGGAATGCCTAACTTTTTAAATTCGGCACCGGCTGAAAGTATTAAGGACTTGCTTTCATGGCTCCCGCGAGCGGTTGTAACTTTAAAGGTCTGGCGAGACTTATCCTTTTCGAGTCCTTTCACTTCTTCATATTGAATCTTGGCTCCATATTTTTGTGCTTGTTTTAATAACTTGTCGGATATTTCAGGACCCGCAATGCCTTCTGGAAATCCCGGGTAGTTCTCGACAATATCTGTTAAAAAAATCTGCCCGCCTGGAGTCATTTTTTCAATGATAAGAGTTTTGAGATTGGCACGGGCCGCATAAAGAGCAGCCGTCATGCCCGCTCCGCCGCCGCCTATAACAATAACATCATATAATTCCGTCATGACTGTATATTACCTAAACATTCCGTTGGTTCAAGAAAGATTTTTTAAGATAGGTTTAAACTAACCACTAATCACTAACGATTATCCACCGTTAAGCGCGGAGCGCTTAACTCACCCCTCCACCCCAGCGAGGTCGAGGATGCTTTTATGACAAAAGATGGGTGAGGCGGCTCTTAGAGCTAAAGCGATGCTGTCCGAAGGTCTGGCGTCGATTTCGATTTCTTCTCCATTTTTTGTAAAGATCATTTTCGCGTAAAAAGTATTATTTTCCAATTTATCGATAAGAATGCGGGATAATTTGGCATCTAATTTTCCTGCAATATTTAAGAGAAGATCATGAGTTAGGGGCCGCGGAGGTGCCATGCCGCTTAATTTCATTTTGATGGCATTCACTTCAGCCATACCAATGACAATAGGAATATGGCGGCTTCCCTCTTTTTCCTTCAAGATTATCATTTGTTCGTTCTGCTTTTCATCAATCTTAATTCGAACCAAGCAGATTTCTTTGAAGTCCATTAAAATAAAACCTTTGCTATCAAAACAGCGAAGTGATGACAGTTGTTATTTGATTAAAAAAAATTTAAAGAGCGTTTGCTTCTTGAGGCTCCTCTTGCCGAGAATCCTCCGCCGAGGGGGCTTGTTGGTGGGGACGACGCCCCGGTTTCGCTTTGTCTTTATATTTGGTTTGTTCAAGCAAATGTTTCTGAAGCTGTTTAAAATGAACGACTTCTTTTTCGCACGCTTCTTGTTCTTTTAAAATTTCTTTGATGTCGTTTTCTTTTGAATGAATTTGTTGTTCCATAACAGCCTGCTTTTCTACCAGAATCTTAAGCTTGGCTTCTTTTTCAGAAATATCATTAGAAATCTTAAGACGCTTCTGAATGGTTTCCTGCTGCTGTAATTGCTGCATGTAGTCTTTCAACTGCCTTTGGGTGCTGTCCAGCTGACGTTCTAACGAGTCATTCTTTTTTCTTAATTCACCAATTTGCTTGTCGCGTGTTGCAACACTATCCCTGCTGGAAACTTCTAATTGGTGATTAGCTTTAACTAAAACTTCATGGGTATGCGTTAATTCATTATGGCTCTCCTTAAGCTCTCCCAATTCGCTGGTCATTTGGTCCAGCTTTTCTTGATTTGAAACCAAATCAGCCGTGAGTGTATCTTTTACCTCTTTGGATCTTTTTTCCAAATGGTTAAATCGATCCCTATACTCCCGATTGGCCTGCTCTTCAACCTGGAGACTCGCATGCTTTTTCTCAAGTGTGCCGAGTTTTTCTTTTAAGCTTTCAAGCTGCATTTCATAGTCCTGCGCGCGAGCTGAGAGCTCCTCATATTGAGTTCCCTTCGCCAGCCACTCATCTTCGAGTCCTTTGATTTTATTTTCCGCCTGTTCTTTGTACTCTAAATATTTGTCACGAGTTGCCGTATAACGGTCCTTAAAATCTTTTAATTCACTAATTTCCTTTTGTTGAGCCAGAATCGCGGAGTCTTTTTCTTTATTTTTTTGCTCTAAATCGATGTTATGCGTAGAGGCTTGTCTAAGCTCCTCAGCTTGTTTTTCAATTAATCTTGTTTTTTCTTCGATTTCTTTTTCAAAAAGAATCTTCTCTTGCGTTCTTTCCTCCGAAACACGAAGCAAAGATTCGTGAGATTTTTCAATTTGGGAGCGAACGGTTTGAGCTTCCTCGACTGCCTCTTCCTGTTTGGTGCGGTAGAGCACTAAGGATTCCTGCTGCATTCGGTAATCTGCCTCGAGCTTATCAAAATCTTCCGTTTTTTGCCGAAGCTCGTCCTCCAAACTTGCTGTTTTTTGCTGCTCAGTATCTGACTGGGCTGTTAACACTTTCCACTTGGAGGTTAGTTCTGTTAAAGCTATTTGATTTTTGTGATATTCTTCCTCTTTAAGTTCCCAAAGTTCACTTTTTGCCTTTAATTCTTCTACGAAACTGCTCTTTTCCGCTTCAACCCTAGAAAGTTCCTCTTGGGTATTGTAAAGACTGGATTTCAACTCATCTTCTCGTTTCAAAAGCTCGGAATTTTCGCTCTCAAGATTTTTCACAAGATCAGCCGCGTCATTCAATTTTTTCCGTGACTCTTGGTTGGTCGCATTCAACTTCTCAGTTTCAGAGTGGCGTGAAGTAATTTGAGTTTGTTTTGCTTTCAGCTCATCTTGAACATTAACTAAAGTTTCCTTTTCCTTTTTCAACTGACTTGAAAGTTTTTCAACTGACTCTTTAAGCGTCTCATTCTCCGTTTTCAACTGATCTACTTTTTCTTTGCTTTCAAAAGACTTTTTCTTAACATCAGCTTCAAGAGACCGCGTCATTAACAATTCCTTTTCCAGCTCTTTGGCTTTTTTTGCCGCTTCTTCCGTCTCCGTTTGTGATTTTACGAGCTCAGCTCGTAGTTTTATAAGCGCTTCGTTGTCTTTTGAGCTCGACCCGTCTTCTTTAGACCGTCCCTTAGTCTTTGCTTCCAGCTGGGTCGACAACTTATTTCTATTCTCCTCGAGTGTTCTTTCTTTTTCTCTCGCCTGTTTTTTGAAGATTTCATATTCGGCAGTCAATTTCTCAAGCTCACGCGCAAGCTCTTTTTTCTGGCCCTGTAATTTGCCGAATTCGCTAAGAGTGGACGGGGCTTCTTTTTTTGAAGCCGATTTTGATGTTTCAGCCAAAACTTCTTTTCCTTTGTTTTCTGAACCCGGGGCATTAGAAACTTTAGTTGCCTCAAAATTGATGGTGGGCTTGTTGGGCCACAAGATGCGATAGCAACGCTTTTTAACGAGATTATCATTGGTAAGAGTGATGCTAACTCCTGTCACCTTAAAATAATCTTTTAACTTTTCGCCTTCTTTTTCGCTCAGCTCGTCAAGTACGATAATAGGGGTGCGGCCGGCAAGATCATGCGCTTCCTCTTTGGATAAGGGTAAGATTTCTGATATCCGGTCAATGGCGCGAAACTTACTCATTTGATTTGGAAAAGAATTAAAAATTAGTGCGTACGCTTTATCTTTCATAACTTTTTTATTCAACCCCTTCTACATCTTGAAAAAATAAAAAAACCGCCAAAGAGAATCCTTTGACGGCTAAAGGAAAATTCCGGTCTGATTTTAGAAAATTATTTTTAAAGTGAAACTTTTTTTGCAATATCCCCAATAACTGGCATTTCCCAATATTGGTTCATAAGCACCTGAACAATTCCCACTAATGATAAAACACCGCAAACAACAAAAACGATGGTAAAAATTAAATCTCCCAGAGCCGGAATCGCTTTTAATATGCCTGCGGCAACCTCAAAAATAAAAAGAACTAAACCCTGTTTACCATGAAATAGAGCGAACTTGTTCTCTTTTTTTAAGAGTAAAGGCACCAAACAAAGAATCGAAATATAACCGATGATGGCAAAAAACTTGCCTTCTTCGATTACCTTTAAATCCTGTTTTTCAGGTGTTTGAGCCGAATCTGCCATATGTTTGGAATTATAAGCTCCCTAAAACTCAAGTCAAGCGTTACAACGACCTATAATCAATTCACTACCTCTTTCTTCTCTTTAAATTCCTAATGGCCTGTTCAACATACTTCGTAAACATATCAAGCTCAATATTAACCTCATCTCCTATTTTTTTTACACTCAGACTCGTAACCTTCCAGGTGTGAGGAATAATACCGACTTCAAAACCTTTTTTCCCGATCTTTTGAACTGTCAGACTAATACCGTCAATAGCAACTGACCCTTTTGGCACTAATTGATTTAATAGCTTTGGGGGTAGGGTGATCTTTAACAGATAGTTTTCGCCTCGATTTTCGAAGTCCTCGATCTTGCCTTTTCCGTCTACGTGTCCTGAGACCAAATGACCGCCCAAAGAATCCCCCATCCTCAATGCCCTTTCCAAATTAACCCGGCTCCGGCCCGCAGTCAAACCCCCTAAAGTAGTATCTCTCAGTGTTTCAGGGATTACTTCCATGCTGATCGTCGTTTGGGTATGTTTGATAACTGTTAGACAAACTCCCTCAACGGCTACGCTCTCGCCTAATTTCATATTTCTTAAAAAGCCTTTGGTTGCTTTGAAGACCAATAAAACCTTTGTGCCTTGGGGTACTTTTTTCTCTAAAAGCCCCAGTTCTTGAATAATTCCGGTAAACATTTTAACACCTTCCTATTTTTCTAGTTTTTTTAACAAATCCTCTAAGCAAAATATCACTGCCTAAATATTCAGTTTGAACATCCTTTAGATGAAAAGCCTTGGCAAGACTGCCAAACCCTTCCCCTCCAACACTTGTTTTAGCATCGCGGCCACCGATAATAATGGGGGCTATAAAAAAATACACTTCATCCACCCAATTACCCCGAAGAAGTTCTGCCGCCATTTCTCCGCCTCCTTCAACAAGAAGACTCGTAATCCCCGCCGCGGCCAATTTTTTAATCATAAATGGAAGCGATACCCCTTTCTGGTCAAAGGGCGCTTTTATTTGCGTCATATGTTTCAACCTAAATTTATAAGGGGAACCATAAAACAAAAAGTCATTCGGATGATCCATGGCTAAAAGGTAGTCTTTTATAGCTTTTGGCTCTCTGGCCACAAATATTCTTCGAGGGTGAAGCCCTTTAAAACCACGAACCCGAAGACTCGGCTTATCATTTTTCAAAGTGTTGGTGCCGACCAAAATAGCGCCGTGATTTTGCCTTAATACTTGGACTCTTTTCCTTGAAGCAGGGCCTGTTATCCATTTGGATTCCCCGGATGAGGTCGCTATTTTTCCATCCAAGCTTTGAGCAAGCTTTAATGTGACAAAAGGAGTGCCGGAACGCATGAATTTAAAAAAGAAAGCGTTCTGTCTTTCCACTTCTTCGGCTAAGAGACCGTTCGTAACATGAATCCCTTTTCTTTTTAAAAGCCTAACACCGCGCCCTTTATGCCGCGGGTTGGGATCAATAGCGCCGACAACAACGCGTTTAATACCGCTTTTAATTATGAGATCGGTGCAGGGAGGTGTTTTTCCAAACGTTGAACAAGGCTCTAAAGTGACATAGAGGGTTCCGCCGCGAGATACCTTTAAGACTCGCTTTAAGGCATTAACCTCGGCATGCGAAGAGCCGAAACTTTGATGATATCCTTCCGAAATCTTCCTGCCCTTCTTATCCAGCACCACGGCACCTACCACAGGATTAGGCTGAGCAGTCCCCCATCCTTTTTCAGCCAACCGGAGAGCACGTTTCATCCAAAAGACATCTTTTTGTTTTTTGAAATCAAATTTCATTTGCTTTTAGAAATTAATCGGAAGTATTGAGATCAGAACGAAACGGCTGTTTTTTTTCACTATTTTTTACCTTATCCAAAACACCATTTACAAAACGGCCCGCGTTTTCTTGGGAATATTTTTTGGCAATATTAACCGCCTCATTAATTGTGACTTTGGGCGGAACATCCGTTAGATAAAGTAGTTCAAAAACAGCAAATCGAAGAATATTTCGGTCAACGGCAGCCATGCGCTTAATATTCCAGTTGTCCGCGTATTTAGCTACCACTTCATCAATATCATTCAGCTTCTCCAAGGTGCCGCGGACTAAAAGTTCTGAGAATTGTTTGGCTTCATCCGGAGTTTTATGCTCTTCAAAATATTCATCTAAGAGCTCATTTAACGGGTCGCTTCTCATTTCCCTTTCGTAAAGAATTTTTAAAGCGATCTCACGCGCTAAAGTACGTTTTCTCATTGATTCACCTTTTCAGCGAGGTTCATCATTTCAAGACAGGCTCGGGCCGCGTCTTCCCCCCGATTCCCCAGCTTGCCGCCGGAACGTTCTATGGCTTGACGCCAATTGTTTGCCGTAATAACACCGTAACCAACGGGTATTTTATATTCCAGAGAAAGTTTTGAGACTCCATCGGTAAGAGAGCCGGCCACATACTCGTCGTGGTCCGTTCCCCCTTTAACAACACACGATAAAACAACAGCGCCTTTATAAACTTTTTGGTCCAAAGCAACCCTTAGAGCAAAGGGGACTTCAAAGGCGCCGGGCACATGATGAATATCAATATCAGTTTTTAAGATCCCGCCTTTTTGAAAAGTTGAAACAGCGCCCGCTAAGAGTTTTTCTGTGATTTCTTCGTTAAATCTGGAAACAATGCATACAACTTTTTTCATTTTATTTTTCTCACATCTCTAAAAAATGTGGCCTAATTTATCTTTTTTTGTTTTTAAATATTTTTGATTGGTTTCACAGGGTGTTATTTTTAACGATATACGTTCAACTACTTTAAGCCCATAACCTTCAAGCCCTATAATCTTGCGTGGATTATTAGTGATCAGACGGATATTTTTAATGCCTAGATCTGAAAGTATCTGAGCGCCGATGCCATAATCTCTAAGATCTGGTTTAAATCCCAACTCCTCGTTAGCTTGAACAGTATCAAATCCGTTATCTTGAAGTTGATAAGCCTTGAGTTTATTGGCCAGGCCAATTCCTCTACCTTCCTGCCTCATATACAGAAGGATACCGGCGCCTTCAGTCTGGATGATCTCCATGGCTTTTCGCAATTGATCCCGACAATCGCACCTTAGGGAACCTAAAACATCTCCTGTAAAACATTCCGAGTGCACACGGACTAACATTTTCTCCTCGATATCACCCAATATTAGAGCCATATGCTCCTTACCATCGATCAATGACCGGTACAGCTTAACTTTCCATTCCCCATAATGGTTAGGAATTGTCGTTCCCACAACATCTTCAATTAAACGTTCGTGACGCCTTCGATGCTGAATTAAATTTTCAATCGTGCCAATTTTAAGATTAAATTTCTTGGCAATTTCAAACAGTTCAGGGGTTCGCGCCATTTCTCCATTATCTTTCATGATCTCACAAATAACACCGGCCGGCTCACATCCTGCCAGGGTGGCTAAATCACAAGCGGCTTCCGTGTGTCCCGCCCTAACCAAAACACCCCCCGCCCTTGCTTTCAAAGGAAAAATATGGCCAGGTTTTATTAAATCTTTTGAGGAAGCTTGCGGGTCCATCAGAATTTCAATGGTACGAGCGCGATCAGAAGCTGAAATTCCGGTAGAAATCCCATACTTAGCATCAACCGAAACAGTAAATGCTGTCTTCTTCGGGTCAGTATTCTCATCAACCATATCCTTCAAATCAAAGTGCTTAAGACGATTTTCAAGTATCGGAACGCAAATCAACCCTCTTCCGTGCTTAGCTAAAAAGTTAATTTTCTCAGCGTCCACAAATTGGGCCGCAAATACAAAATCCCCCTCATTTTCCCGTGATTCATCATCGGTGATAATAACGATTTTTCCTTCTCGAATATCTTTTAAAATTTCTTCGGTTGTATTAAATTTTTCTTTCACTGCTTACCTCGATTGTTTCGGGCATAAAAAAACCCGAAAGTTTTTACCTTCGGGTACGCTGATAGAGATAGCGGTCACACATGCCTTCTCCCATCCGGACTTTACCGTCGACTCTGGAATTTCACCAGATCAGTCTTTTCTGTTTACGAAAAGAGTTGCGGGTTATCACCGCCGGCTAGGACTTTCTGCAAAGGCAGATCACCTTACCCCGAAGACATGAGGAGTATAGCATAAATAAGACTAAAATCACAATATCAATGAAATCATAAAACACAATACACAAACCACAAACAAACCACAAAACCCAAAGCACAAAATTCAA
>CAZLUT010000016.1:0-952 GCA_964562805.1 uncultured bacterium
AATCTCTCGATTGTGAATATCCTAATTGGAGTCTGCGGTTATTAAGGATATTGAACAAAAAGAGGGCTGTTCAGCTTCAAGAGTATTTACAATTTAATCTAGAGAAACCGGTTGACCTTGACCCTGGGGAATTTCTTGCCTGTTTCAAAAGAAAATTTCTTGTTGTTCGCATATCTGCAAATGCCTCAACAACGCTTGACAGCTATGTTTGCTCTCAAGACTATCCTTCAACACACGTTAAAAACCCCCGCGCTTTTATTGGTCATGCCCTTGATGTTGGAAACCGAATATCAAAAAAATCAGCTTTAAATAAACCGTTTGATTCTTTCATTAAATTTGCAGTATATAGAGATCCGCTTGAACGATTTCACTCTGTTTATAAGGACAAGATCCTTAAAAGTGAGAAGGGCTGGAGACAGCAGTACTTTAGAAAATGCGGGATTAATGGTGTTGGATTAGATGAATTTATTGATTTTTCAGAGCGCGAATTAACGAAACCCGTTTTGGATCAAGATCAGCACATAAGAAAACAAAGCTCCTATTACACGCCTGATGAGGTGGATTATATTGTTAATATACAAGACTTAACGTCCTTTTTTTCAGAAGTGTTAAATCTCCCTTTAGCAAAACAGCTAAACATAATTAAGCCCCTACAGCTTGACGTTACCCACGAGCAAGCCGTGAGAATAAGGGGCCTTTATAAGCAAGATTACAAACTGCTTAACAACCCGACCAAAATCTATAACCCTGCTTTAAAATAATTTGGTGCAAGAAGAGCGTTGATATGCAAAAAATTATCAAAAGATTATTCCCAGCTTCCGTAAAAATTTTTATCCGCAAAATCCATATATTTATTTTAGAGCTATTGGGCCGTGATTTAGATTATTTATATAACGAAGGATTTCATGATCCCTATTTAGATGTCACCTGGCCAGAAGAATTTTATGATATC
>CAZLUT010000016.1:962-30487 GCA_964562805.1 uncultured bacterium
GGGAATTTAATCCTAGTTCAATTATTGATTTTGGATGCTCTTTTGGAAACATTTTGTCTCCTTTTGAAAAAAAGGGAATAGAAATTTTTGGGTTGGAAGGAAGCCAGGTTGCAAAAAAATACCTTAAAATCAAACAGGAAAATTTTTTGCTATTCGATCTTCGTAAGCCTTATAAGGATAATAGAAAATATGATTTATGTTTTTGTTTTGAAGTTGCCGAACACATAAAAGAAAAACACAGCGATACCCTGATAGGGAGCTTAGCTTGAACTAGTTCAACAATTATATTTTCGACTGCAACTCCCGGCCAAGGTGGAGTGGGACATGTTAATGAAAAACCGCACATTTACTGGGTAAAAAAATTAGACCGCTTTGGTTTTAAACTCAATGAACAGCTAACAGAATCTCTAAGGATCAAGATGGGAAAAACTAATATTCCTGATTACTATACTAGCAACCTTCTTATTTTCCAGATGCCCTAGTTTAAATCTAGCCCTATAAAGTCGAAGCAAAAGGCGCTCCGCTGCAATTACGTTACAGCCATATTTGTTTAACATAGTATTATTATTGATGATAAGCCCTGTGACCAAATTGTGACCAAACAACTTCAAGAACAGACCAACGCAATCGAAGCTATCGAAACAATCGAAAGCCCTAACACGTTGACTTAAAAGAGCTTATCACATAACATATTGATGTTGTTGGAGTTAGGAAAACAGGGGCTAAAGGTTCCCTGCCTCTCCGCCATAAAAGCTCTTAAATTTTTTCCCCCTTCATCCTTTTCCACGCAAAATAGAGAAAAGCAAGGGTGCCGAAAAATGAAAAAATGGTTAAAACATAAAAAACAGAATTAATTCCGAGTAGGTCCATAACAACACCGCAAACCAAGGGAGTTAAAGCAAAAGCTATGCTTCGAGAAGCGGTAAAAATTCCCATCCAATTGCCCATGCCGGCCTTGTGACCAATCTCAACCGCAAAGCTTGTTAGAGGAGGCATTGATACAGCAGAACCCATCCCGATTAATGCGCCCGCTCCCAAAAGGGCGTAGAAGCCGGGACAAAAAGGCAGGACTAAAAGAGCCAGCATGCAGACACACGTACCGATGCTTATTTGAATGAGACGTCCCATCGCATCCATCTTGTCTGCAACCCAGCCAAAAGGCGTTTGAAAAATGCCTGCTAAAAAAATACTAAGCGACATGATGAAACCCACATGCAGCATATCGATATGAATCCGTTCGGCAAGAGAGGGCAGGAACGACATGAAAACAACCAGAATAACAGAAATTACGATTACAATAATAAGTATCGCCTTAACAAAATTGTATTTAATTAAACTATGAAAAGGGATTATATTTTCATGGGGCTTTCCTTTTAAATTCTTGTCAGACGGCAAAAAGATGAGCACCAGAAAGAAACAAAGAAATCCGAGACCTCCCATCGTATAAAAAACCATATTAAAACCAAATGCCGAGTGGATAAAGCTGCCCAACAAAGGCCCGGTGGCAAGACCCAGATAAAAAACCATGTTTAAAGCGCCCATCGTAACGCTTTCTTTTCCAGCTTTCGCGTAGTCTCCCACGTAAGCCATCACAATCGGCATTACCATTCCGGCAGAAAAGCCGTGAACAAGCCTCACGAGCATTAATTGAACAACGCTTTCATGTATAGAGTAAAAAAAGGAAATTATGCTGTAAACCAAAAGTCCCAGGACGACAAAAAGTTTACGACCTCTTTTGTCAGAAGCTTTGCCGACAATGGGCATTATGATGCCGCGCGAGATACCAAAACCCGCAAAAATCATTCCGACCCAAAAACCATTCACTTCATGCTCCTGGGCAAAAAGAGGGAGAAAGGGAGAGATGACCCCGATTCCGAGAGTGGTAGAAAATGCCGCCAATGAAATAATGCAGAAAAAACCTTTATTCATTGCGGGGATTATAAAGGAAGCAGAGGGGGTTGAGTAGAAAAGGTGCGTGGTTTTGAATTTCAGTTGTGGTTTGTATTTTGTGCTTTTATGATGAAACATGTCATTTTAATCTGTTAGAATACATTCAAATTTACAAACCCTCCTTAAACCCAGAAGAGGCGAACCATGATAGGAAGTTTAATTCGTCATACCCGGATTCTCGAAATCGTTGGCGACATGATTCGAGTCAAAACCAAGGGCGCTGCCTTGGGCGACCTTGCCATGGTCGAAAATGTCGATGGAACCAAGTCTTTAGCAAAAGTCATTGAACTCAACCGAGACATTGCAAGTCTTCAGGTCTTTGAAGGTGGCAAAGGCCTTTCGACAGGTGCCGGAGTTCATTTTTTGGGCCATCCGCTTCAAATTACTTATTCCGAAAATGTTTTGGGACGCATTTTTGGCGGCTCAGGTGAGCCGATTGATGGAGGTCCTGATCTTTCGAGCGAGCCCAAGATTAATACAGGAGGCCCCACGGTTAACCCAATGATGCGTGTTATGCCCAAAAACATGATCGAAACTCATGTTCCCATGATTGATTTATTCAACTGCCTTGTTGAAAGTCAAAAAATCCCTATCTTTTCAATAGCAGGCGAGCCCTACAATGAACTCTTGGCCCGCATTGGTTTTCAAGCGGATGCTGATGTTGTGGTGTTTGGCGGAATGGGGTTAATTTTTGACGATTATCATTTTTTTAAGACCCAGTTTATTGAACACGGTGTTTTTGACCGCACCATCATGTTTGTAAATCAAGCCTCTGACCCGATCGTCGAAAGAATGCTGGTGCCCGATATGGCCCTAGCAGTCGCCGAAAGATTTGCTGTTGAAGAAAACAAGCGGGTTTTGGTTTTGCTGACCGACATGACTTCCTACGCGGATGCGATGAAAGAAATCGGAATTTCCCTTGAGAGAATTCCGGCAACGCGCGGCTATATGGGAGACCTCTATACTCAATTGGCACAGCGATATGAAAAAGCCTGTGATTTTAAGGGCGCGGGATCTGTTACGATTCTTACAGTAACGACAATGCCGGGCAATGATGTGACGCACCCGGTACCGGATAACACGGGGTATATTACAGAAGGCCAATTTTATCTTCATAGCAAAATGATCGATCCCTTTGGTTCGCTCTCTCGGCTTAAGCAGCACGTTATTGGAAAAGTGACGCGGGAAGACCACTCTCAAATTATGAACACAATGATTCGCTTTTATGCGGGCGGCGTTGAGGCTGAAAAAAAGCAGGCAATGGCTTTCGAGCTTTCGCCTTTTGATGAGAAACTTCTTAAATTCTGCAAGCTTTTTAAATTACGCTTTATGGATATTAGGGCGTCCTTGTCTCTTAACGAAGCTTTGGATCTTTGTTGGGAAACTTTAGGCGAGTGTTTTGAACCTCAAGAGCTCTTGATGAAGCAGAATCTGATCGACAAATATTTTTCAAAAAAGGAACCGCTGAAATAATCAGGAAAAGCAAGTGGCAAAATTAGCCCTTAACAAGAGCTCTCTTCAGAAACAGAGGGAACAAATGAAGCTTTATGAGAAGCTTCTCCCCTCGCTTGACCTTAAACGCAAGCAATTGACCGCCGAACAGAAAAAGGCCCAAAAAAAATTAGCCGAAAAAGAAATCAAAGTACGCGAAGCCACCCGCCGGATCGGCGAGGAGCTTCCGATGCTTGCCTTTAAAGAAATTCAGACCTCAGGACTTCTTAAAATTAAAAAAGTTCACATAACCGAAGAAAACATCGTTGGCGTTCATTTGCCGACCTTGGAAAAGATTGATTTTGAGATCGCGGATTATTCGTTCTTTACCAAGCCGCAGTGGATTGATGCGCTTGTAGATAAACTCAAAAACGCAGCCTACCTTCGCCTTGATGTTATTATTGCCAGAGAAAGAGTAAAACGCCTCGCGATTGCCGTAAGACGTCTGACACAGCGCGTGAATCTTTTTGAGAAAAAATTAATTCCTGAAGCCAAAGAGAACATTAAAAAAATCCGAATCTTTTTAGGTGATGCCGAGCGTTCGGCTGTAATCAGGTCCAAGCTTGCCAAGGCCAAGCATGAAAAAGAAGAAAAGGTTTTTGAGGAGATCTCAGCGTGAGTATTACTAAGCTGGCCAAGGTTACGATCTATGGCCATGTCTCAAAAAAAGACAAGACCTTAACTGACCTGCAAAATATTGGCTGTCTTCATATCCTGCCTCTTAAAGAAGGGGAGTATTATTCTAAAGGTGTAAGCGCCCAGTCGCGGGAAGCGCTCAAATTTCTCCTCAGCTGCCCTTCGAGACGCCGGCAGGTAAGGCGGTATTGGAAATTTGATGCGAGAAAAATTGAGATGGCATCTTTAGAGCTTCAGGAAAGAATGCGTACCCTTGAAGACGAAAAAGATTATTTAATCGAAAGAATCGAAAACCTTAAGCTCTGGGGCGACTTTGAATTTCCAACACAAGCTGAGCTTAAGGAGCACCGGCTTTGGTTTTATTTAATCCCGCACTATGAGATGAAAAAATTTGAAAGGCCTGATCTGATCTGGAAGATTATTAATCGGGATAATCGGTTTTGTTACACGGTTATTGTTTCAGAAAATGAACCCGAAAACATGCCGGTCGAGCGGCTTCATATGGGAGGAAGAAGCCGGAGAGTTCTTGAAGAGCGGCTCGAAGAAGTCGAAATTCATCTCGAAGATATCCGATCCGAAAGATTTAGCTTGACCCGCTGGTGCTATCTTTTAGCTAGAAGCCTTAATCAATTGGATAGCGAAGCAGAGCTTGAGAAGGTCAAGTTTCAAACGTTTGACAATGAGCCTCTTTTTGCGCTTCAGGCCTGGGCGCCTAAAGAAAAAGAGGAAACATTAAAAAAATATGCCCGGGCCTCTGCCTTGGCACTTGAATTAAAGGAACCGGAGCGCGGTGAAAATCCTCCGACCCTTTTACATAACCAGAAAGCCGCTTCAAGCGGAGAGGATCTCGTTAAATTTTATATGACCCCCGGCTATTGGCTTTGGGATCCGTCTTCCGTTGTTTTTTATTCTTTCTGTTTATTTTTTGCCATGATCCTTTCGGACGCCGGCTATGGAATTGTTTTGGGCCTAATCATTCTTTTGTTTTGGAAAAAAATGAGAAAGTCCGAAACCGGAAAAAGACTTCGCACTCTCTTTTCGGGCCTTGTGATTTCTACGATTATTTGGGGAATGCTGGTGGGGAGTTATTTTGGCATTACTCCTCCCAAAGGCTCCATCTTAGGGAGCATTCACTTTTTGAGCGTTCATGACTTTGCGACCATGATGGGGCTTTCGGTTGTGATCGGTATTGTGCATGTCGTTATCGCAAACCTTATGAATGCCAAGCGGAGCGGCTGGCACCTTGAAGCTCTTGCGCCCCTCGGCTGGGCTTTTATGGTTTTGGGTGGATTTTTATTTGCCGTTAGCCGATTTGAAATTCCAATCGCTTATTTTTTAGATATCGCGGGAAAATCACTGGCTGGAGGAGGGGCGGCTTGCGTTATTTTTTTTACAAGCTCTGAACGAAATATATTCAAAAGGATTCTGTTTGGCTTTTTGGGGCTCACCAAAGTAACCCAGGCCTTTGGAGATGTTTTGAGTTATTTGCGGCTTTTTGCATTGGGACTTGCAAGCGCGTCACTGGCGATCTCATTTAACGGCCTGGGGACTGACGTGATGCATGCAGTGCCGGGAATTGGAATCTTTTTTGCAATTTTAATTTTTTTAATTGGGCATGTGCTCAATTTTCTTTTAAGTATGTTAAGCGGTTTTGTACACGGCCTTCGCTTGAATTTTATCGAATTTTTTAATTGGGGCATTGCGGAGGAAGGGCGCCCGTTTAAGGCGTTCAAACGAAAGGAGGAAGTGTCTTGGAATTATTAATAGTTAGTTTAGGTTGGGTTGGTTATTTTGCTCCTTTAGCGCTTGGTGCTATCGGGTCAATGGTGGGCTGTTCGCGCGCGGGTCAGGCGGCGTGTGGCGCCATGCTCGATACCGAAAGCGGATATGGTAAATATATCGGTGTTTCGGCGATGCCGTCTTCACAGGTCATTTATGGAATTGTTGTGATGATGAGTTTCGGAAGAGCTGTTACGCCGGAAACCGCACCCGGAATGTTTGGTATCGGGCTTTTAGTGGGACTTGCCCTTATGATCAGCGCTTTTGCTCAAGGCAGCTGCTGTGCGGCATCCATCAACGCTTCAAAAAGCAAACCGGAAATTTTTGGCATGTCAATCGCGCCCGCCGCTATTGTCGAAGGTTTCGCGGTGTTTGCTTTTGTGTTTGCTTTGATTTTGATGGGTGAATTGCCGGGAGGAAATTAATCATGGCAGAGCCAATACAAGATTCGCAGGGCGTTAAAGAACTTATTAGCCAGATCCGGGATGAGGGTGTCAAAGCAGGTCAGGAAGAAGCGGAAAAATTAATGCGGGACGCGAGAGACCAGGCAGCAGGCATCGTCAATCGTGCCAAAGCAGAAGCTAAAGAGATGCTCGATAAAGGACGCGCTGAGATTGAATCAGAAAGCTCCTCTTCGCTGGCTGCTCTTCAGCTTGCAGCACGCGAGACGGCTTTAAAGTTAAAATCTCAAATCATTAATTCTTTTGATCACCACGTAAGGCGTCTTGTTACGATGGAGATGAAGGACAAGGATTTTTTAAGGCAGGTTATTTTAACCATCGCGGGAAAAGTGGCGCGCGAACTTCCTAAAGATAAAGCCGCCGAACTTTTAATTTCGGATGCGGAACTTAAGCCGGGTGAGAATCCCGAATGGAAAAACACCAAAGAAGAAGAAAGTCTCAGGCATTTTATTTTAGCCGTCTCCGGTGAGATGCTAAGAAAAGGCATCGAGCTTAAAGAAGGGGAAGGACGTGATGCCGGTCTTAAGATTCGCCTTAAGGGTGAAGATCTTGAAATTGATCTTACCGATAAGGCCATATCAGACCTTTTTTTAAAAAACCTTCTTCCAAGATTTAGAACAGTTGTAGAAGGGATCGATCAGCCGACCGAAAAATGAACAGGAAAAAGTACTACACGCTGGTAACGAGCCTGCCTCAGCTTCCCCGATTTGATAGAGCGGAGAATTTGCCTATCAACCGGGAGCGTTTGAACGGGAGGCTTCGAATGCTCGAAGAAGAAGACCGGGAAGATGTTGAGGCTGCGGAGTCATTCCTGCTTTTTCGAGGAAGGCCCATAGAACTAAAAGATGAGGTCTTGATCGCTCAATACAAATTGTTTATGAAAAATATCCACAATGAAACGATTAGAAATTTTATCCAGCATCATATGGATATACGGATCGTGCTTGCAAGCATGAGGCGAAAAAAACGCGGCTTAAAAGCCTATCCGGCTTCAATTTATTCAGCGCTTAGTCAATGGGCAAAGCACATTGAGAAAAATTGGGAAGATAGAAGCTTTCGTCTCTCTTATGTATTTCCCTGGCTTCCCGAAGCCCAAGAATTACTGGAGAAGGGCCGGGCCTTGGAATTTGACCGCCTTCTCATGAGCGTGGTCTGGGATGGATTGGACCGGTTTCGTTACGGCAAAGATTTTGAGATTGAAGAAGTCTTTTCTTTTATCTTTAAATGGAATATTTTAAACCGCTGGCTTGCTCACGAAGCGAAGGCCGCCGGGGAACGATTTGAAGAACTTTTGAGGGAGGTGACAAGTGAACATGAAGAAATCTTCAGATAAGAAACAAGAAAATAAAAAGGATGATATGCGTCCTAAAGTAGTTGAAGTTAGGGAAAGCTTGGTAGGGATCGAAATTCCGGAGGGAAATATCAAAAAAAATGAAGTCGGATATGTTTGTCTCGGCAAAGAACGTCTTAAGGCGGAAGTGCTTCGCGTTAGAGGCAACACGGCTGATATGCAAGTGTTTGAAAGTACAGCGGGTCTTACCGTGGGCAACGCCGTTGATATGACAGATGAAATGTTGTCTGTTGAATTAGGGCCGGGGCTTTTAAGTCAAGTGTTTGACGGTCTCCAAAATCCGCTGGCTGTGATTGCGGGGGAACACGGTTTCTTTTTGCCGCGCGGTATTGATGTGAGTCCCTTGGATCAAAATAAAAAATGGGCGTTTACCCCCCAAGTTCAGGTGGGGGACGAACTGATAGCGGGCCAAACGATTGGCACGGTGCCCGAGGGCGCTTTTTCTCATAAGATCATGGTTCCCTTTAGTGAGCCGGGCCGGGTTACGATAACTTGGGTGCGCGAAGGAAGCGCTACCATCACAACACCGGTTGCTCGTATCAAAAGAGAAGACGGCACAGAGATCGAACTCAACATGACTCAGAAATGGCCCGTAAGAAAACCTCTTCCTGAAAGAATGCTAAAAAGAAGAATTTGTGAACGCCTTTACCCTTCAGAGCTTTTAGTGACCACAACCCGAATTATTGACACATTTTTTCCAATTGCGCGAGGCGGTACGGCCTGCATTCCGGGTCCTTTTGGCGCCGGAAAAACAGTGCTTCAAAGTTTAATTTCCCGTTATTCAGCGGTTGATATTGTGATTGTAGTAGCTTGCGGCGAACGCGCGGGTGAGGTGGTAGAAACGATCACAGAATTTCCGCAAACCAAAGACCCTAGAACGGGCGGCTCTCTTATGGATCGTACTATTATTATTTGTAACACCTCTTCAATGCCGGTTGCAGCGCGCGAATCTTCTATTTATACCGGTGTAACCTTGGGAGAATATTACAGACAGATGGGACTCAATGTTCTTTTAATCGCGGATTCCACATCTCGCTGGGCACAGGCCATGCGCGAGACTTCAGGGCGCATGGAAGAAATTCCGGGCGAAGAAGCTTTTCCGGCCTATTTGGATTCTTCAATCAAAAGCTTATATGAAAGAGCGGGGCTCATTCAATGTTCCGATAAATCAATAGGGAGTCTCACTATGATTGGCACCGTTTCACCCGCAGGCGGCAACTTCGAAGAGCCGGTAACTCAGGCAACGCTTGCTACTGTGAAAACTTTCTTAGGACTTTCTTCTGATAGAGCTTATAGGCGATGCTATCCTGCGATTAATCCTCTGCTTTCTTGGTCGAGATATCTTGATCAGCTTCGCCCTTGGTTTTCAAAAAATTTAAATAGAGACTGGGCAGATAATGTCAAAGAGATGAGCGCTCTATTAAATCAAGGGGATACAATTTATCAAATGATGCAAGTGACAGGCGAGGAAGGTATTACCTTGGAAGATTTTGTGATATGGCAAAAATCAACTTTTCTTGATATGGTTTATCTTCAGCAAGACGCTTTTGATGAGGTTGACATATCGATGTCTTTAGAAAGACAAGTTGAAAGCTTTGACCTCGTTAAGAAATTAATTGATAACGAGTACGATTTTAAAGACAAGAATGAGACACGGGATTTTTTTACGAGGCTTACAGGGCTTTATAAAAATCTGAATTACAGCCCCCACGGTTCTAACGAATATCAAAAATATTTAGGTGAAATTGAAAAGTTAGCCGGAAAGCACGTTTTAGGAAAGCTTTCCGAAGAGGAAAAGTAAATTTTTGTTGTTGTTTTCACAACCTCCTTCGTCATCCTCGCGAAAGCGGGGATCCATTTCTTTAAATTGTTGTGAATCAGTACTATGTTTATATTCTTGCTAACAAGAAGCACGGGACACTTTATATTGGTGTAACAAATAATTTGATAAAAAGAATTTATGAGCATCAACAAGGGCTGGTAGAAGGGTTTACTAAAAAATACAACATTAAACATCTTGTTTATTATGAAATAGCGAACGATATTAATAATGCGATTGAACGAGAAAAGAAACTTAAGAAATGGAATCGTGCTTGGAAAATCGAATTGATTGAAAAAGATAACCCAAGTTGGAAAGATTTGTATTTGAAGTTAATATAAGGAAGTGGATGCCGGATCAAGCCCGCCTGAGGCGGGCAAGTCCGGCATGACAACAAGTCAGACAAACAGGAAAAGGAGAGAGGATGAAAAAGCGATATATTGCCGCAATAATTATTATTTTGTGCGTTGTGGTTTTTACCGGCCTTACAGCTGCCAATGACTACATGTGGGCAGATAGAATGATTAAAGAAAAAATGAGACATCATTGGGTGGCAGCAGGCATTGATGAACCAAAAGCATCTCCTCTTCACCCCTGGACTTATATAACAAAACCAATTTCACAATTAGTATTTGTTAAAATTAATGAGATGGAAAATATCGGAGACGATCTGATTTTGGTTAAAACGCTTTGGGTCAATCACGAACAGCTGACACGAACACGGCAAAAACTTTCTCAAAAAGTTGTAGATTGTAAGGCAGAAAAGATTGCGGTTATCGAGCCCGAGATTTCGATAAAGAAAATTAATTTATCAAAACTTACTTGGAGAGATGCTAAGATAGATCCGCTCGACAGTCAAATTGTTGAAGCTGTTTGCGCGGAATAGCAGCAATAAGAAAAGAGAATGATGATTAAGACTAATCGACTGATTTCTTTTTTTATCTTCTTTCTCACCTTCTCTTTGATTACAGCCCCCGCTTTTTCTCAACGACCTGCAGACGACGAAGATCTTTTTGCCAATGTCGATATTCCTGTTAAAAGAATCGTTTATATTTATGACAGCCCGACAAAACTTTTCGACAAGCTGATCGCAGGCATCAACGAAGAGCTCGATCTTCTAGGCAAAGGAAAATACGATCTTCAAATCGTTGGCCCCGAAAGCGGAAATCGCGATCCTAAGAAAATACGACGCCTTTTAAAAGACGCTTTGGCGGATCCGGAAGTGGACATAATCGTGGGAGAAGGACTTCGTTTTACGGTAGAGGCCCTTAAAAACTTGCCGCCTAAAAAACCTATTATTATCGCTGACTTTATTAATCATGCCATTTTAGGAGCGCCTTACAAAGATGGTAAAACCGGTGTTAAAAATTTATATTATTTAACCCGCTCCAAACAAGCTACATCAGATTTTAATGTGTTCCGGCAAATCGTACCTTTTAAAAAGCTTCATATTATTATTGATCAATCATATTTCGCCTACGCCAAAAGAATCGTAAACAAATTGGGCAAACAAGATTATCGTATTTATTTTATTCCGGGGCAAAAAACAGCGAGCGAAACACTAAAAGGAATTGATTTTAATAATGTCGAAGCTATTTATTTAGCGCCCGAAATCATTTCCCCAAAACAATTTCAAAAATTAATAGGCATTTTAAATGAACGCAAAATCCCCACCTTTTCTTTCTGGGGCTATGAAGATGTTGAGCGCGGAGTTTTAGCGGGAAGAATGCCGATATATTCCACCAAATTTATTAGAAGAATCGCTCTTATTATAGATCGTGTCTTAATGGGAGAAGACGCCGGGACGATCCCCGTAGAGTTTGAAATCGAAGACAAGATAGCAATCAATCAAAAAACAGCCGATGAGATAGGTGTTTCGATCCCCTTTAATATTTTAAGCCAGGCCGAAGTTCTTTTTCAAGATGAGCCGAAAGGCGACCTTTTAACTTTAAAAAAGGCGGTCGATGAAGCAGTCGAAAGCAACTGGATTTTTAGTATTCGTGATGAGGAAATTAAACAGGCCGGGCAAGAATATTTGTATGGCTTGAGCGAATATTTACCCAAAGCTGAAGGCCGGCTTGACTTTAACATTATTGATTCCGGTAGAGCCTCACATTCGGGCGGGGCACTCCCTAAAAGAACTTTTTCATACGGGCTTGCTGTCGAGCAATTGATTTTTAGCGATCCTGTTATTAAAAATATCCAAAACACCAAAAAACAAATTAAGATTTCGCGTCTTGAGAAAGAAACTTCAACGCTCAATGTTACACAGGAAACGATTGATGCTTATTTGGCTTACCTCAAAGCCAAAGCGCTTTTAAAAGTTGAAAGAGATAATTACAAAACAACAGAGGTTAATTTAGACATCGCGAGAAAACGTCAAAAGACAGGAGTTGCGGGTCCCGAAGAAGTTTACAGGTGGGAAGCCGAAATTTCAGATTCCAAAGCGGAAATGTTAACGCGGGAAGCTGAAGTAAGGCAGGCAAGAGTAGTTCTTAATCAGTTGATGAATCGTCCGCAAGAAACGCTTTTTGAAGAACAGGATATTGGATTAGAAACTTTGAGATACTACATTGGAAGTCTCGAATTCGCTCCTTTGATCCGCAATATGAATTCTCTTCAAAGCATGCTTGATTATTCGGTAACTGAGGCTTTTGAAAATGCGCCTGAACTTCAAACTTTAAACATTGGTTTAGAGATACAGGAAAATCTTAAAAAAGAAGCCAGAAACCGGTTTCTTTTACCTCAGGCAGACATGCTTTTTGATATTAGCCAAAATGCGCACGATTCAGTAAGAGGCATAATGACGGGCGGAAAAGACGATAGTGCCGATTGGCGTTTTAATATGCGGGCAACTTACCCGCTTTGGGACAGAGGGCAAAGATTTATTAATGTGGCCGAGCAAAATTCAGAATATAGGCGCATTCAATTTACAAAATTTTTAACCAGCCAGGAGATCGAGCTTGATACGAGGATAGCACTTTACAATATGTATCATTCCTATCCTGCTATCCGCTTAACACGGGATGCGATGATTAGCTCTCAGAAAAACTTTGAAGTTATTCAGAAGAAATACAGCACCGGCATCGCATCAGTCACCGATTTAACGAACGCTCAAAATTTTAAATTTCAAAATGAAGGCAACGCAATGGTCGCTATTTACAGCTTTCTTTCAGATCTAGCGAGCTTTGATAGAGCGATTTCAAAATTTTATTTACTGGCACCCGAAGCAGAAAGAAAAGTATGGCTTAACGAGGTGCAGAAATATATTAATTCGCAAGGGAGCTAAGATGAAAAACAAAAAATTATTATTTATATCCGTTGCACTTATTATTTTAATTACAGGACTAACTATCGTCTCTTGCGGCAAAAAAGAAGCGCCTCAAGAAGAGGTTGTCAGGCCTGTTAGGGTGCTGATGTTGGAAGATAAGGCAAGCGGGGGACAATTCCAATACCCCGGCACTATTGATGCTATTGAAACCGTTGATATTTCTTTTGAAGTTAACGGTACCTTAATCGAGCTCCCTATTAAAAGAGGCACAGTTGTTAAAAAGGGGCAAATGATCGCGAAGCTCGACCCCAGAGACTTTCAGAACAATTTAAATTCAAAGAGGGCGCAAGCCGTTGAAGCAAAAGCAGATTTAGACCGTTACCGTAAACTCTACGAGGACGATGTCGTTCCGATCGCTGATCTTCAGGTTAAAGAAAAACAATATGATGTAGCGGTTGCTGAAATGAAAATTGCGCAAAAAAACTTGGAAGATTCTACTTTGGAAGCGCCCTTTGACGGGGTGATCGCAAGAAAGTTTTATGAAAATCACCAAACAGTTCAAGCGAAAGATCCAATTGCAAGAGTGCAGGATATTTCCCGTCTTAGAGTCGTAATTAATATTCCTGAACAGGATGTTGCCGGTTCTCCTAACGAAAAAGACGATGTTTCGGCTGTTGCCGAGTTTGACACGATTCCCAATAGGCAGTTTGACCTTGAGGTGTATGAATATGAAACTCAAGCGGACCCTGATACTCAGACCTTCCAAGTCAAATTTGTAATGCCAGCACCTAAAGATGCCAGAATTATGCCGGGGATGACAGCTAATGTGGTTCTTACTATTAGCGCTTATGCAGAAGGTGAAAAAGGAGCTTTTCTTATCCCGGTAGAAGCTGTGATGGCGGATGCGGCCGGGGAATCTTATGTTTGGGTTATTGATAATACGACCAATACGGCGCATAAAAGGAAAGTTGAGACCGGCAATATTCGAGGATTGGACGCGATAGAAGTTTTAAGCGGAATCATAGCAGGTGAAATGATCGCAACTGCCGGAACGCGCCACCTCGAAGAAGGAATGAAAGTCATTCCGCGCGTGGGTGATGAGAAAATAACCAGATAAATCCCTTAGATCCCGCCAGAGGCGGGCAAACTAAGATCTGAGAAACAGAGGAAAAATGTTTAATATTGCTGAAATGGCGATGAAAAAGAAAGTTATTACGATTGTACTGACTCTTCTTGTGCTTTTTGTAGGCGTCGCTTCCTATAACAATCTGAGCCGACTCGAAGATCCTGAGTTCACAATCAAAGAAGCTATTGTAATAACTCCTTACCCGGGCGCTAGTGCCGAGGAAGTTGAAAAAGAAGTAACTAATGTTATTGAAAAGGCAGCCCAAGAGCTTGGACAGCTTGAGACGATAGAATCATCATCAAAGCGGAACATCTCCCAAGTTAAAGTGACCATTAAAGACCAGTTTGATAAAACAACACTTCCTCAGGTTTGGGATGAGTTGAGGCGTAAAGTAAACGATTATCAAAAGCAACTTCCTCCGGGTGCAGGCCCCTCGATCGTTAATGATGATTTTGGTGATGTATATGGATTCTATATAGCGGTCACAGGGGAGGGATATACTTACGCTGAGCTTTGGGATTTTGTCGACGTGCTTCAAAGAGAACTTCTTCAGGCGGAGGACGTGAAGCGAATTGTTATTTACGGAAAACAGCCCGAAGTTATTTATGTCGAAATGAACCGGGAGAAGATGTCGCAACTCGGTATTTCGCAAGAAAAGATTTATGACGCTCTCGAATCAAAAAATTTAGTGGCAGATGCCGGCAGGATCGGTATCGGAACCGAACTTATCCCCATTAATCCAACAGGCGAATTTACTTCTGAAAAACAATTCGGCGATCTTTTAATCAGCAAGCAGGGCTCGGACCGGCTGATATTTTTAAAAGACGTTGCTAATATTAAGCGTGGTTATAAAGAGCCGCCTGACAATTTGCTTCGCTACGATGGGGAGCCTGCGGTTGGAATTGCGATCTCAACTGTCTTGGGCGGCAACGTTGTTACGATGGGTGAGTCGCTCAGCAAAAAGTTAGAAGAACTAGCTCCCCGAGCACCTATTGGCATGGAGCTTCAAGCGATCGCTCTTCAATCGGAAGCTGTTACCAAGGCAGTTAATGGATTTTTGATCAATTTGATCGAAGCCGTAATTATTGTAGTAGTGGTTCTTTTGATCGCGATGGGCTTAAGGAGCGGCCTGATTATTGGTTTTATTCTCCTTCTTACCATCTCAGGCACTTTTATTTTCATGGATATATACCACGTAACTCTTGAAAGAATTTCCTTGGGTGCGCTTGTTATAGCCTTAGGAATGTTGGTTGATAATGCAATTGTTGTGGTTGATGGAATGAAAGTTCGGATGGAAAAAGGAGAATCAGCTTTTAGTGCTGCAAAAGCGGTTGTGGGCCAGACCGCGATACCGCTTTTAGGCGCAACAGCTGTTGCCATTTGTGCGTTTGCCGCAATTGGGACCTCTCAAGATAGTACAGGTGAATATTGCCGGACACTTTATTATGTAATTTTGATTTCTTTATCTTTAAGCTGGATCACAGCCGTTACCTCAACACCTCTTGTGTGTGAATGGTTTCTGATCGGCAAAAAGAAAAAGAAAGAAAAAAATACAAACGCCGAAGAGCACAAGACGCAAGAGAGGAAGGATCCTTATGAAGGCAAGCTTTTTAAAGCGTATAAAAGCTTTTTAATTAAGGCCATTAAATTTAGATGGGTAACAATTGCTGTTATTGCGGGAGCTTTTCTGGCCGCGATGTTTGGTTTCCGCTATGTTGATAATAGTTTTTTTCCGGATTCCACGCGTCCCCAATTTTTTATTGATTTTTGGATGACAGAAGGTACTGATATCAGAGATACATCCCAAGCCCTTAAAAAAGCTGAGAAATATTTGATGGAACAAGAGGGCGTTGAGAATGTGGCAACTGCTGTAGGAGGCGGCGAGATCCGTTTTCTTTTAACGTATGCTCCCGAATCTGCTTCCGGCAGCTACGGACAAATCATCATTAATGTCGATGACTATAAGAAAATTCCGCGCCTTGCTGCCAATGCTCAAAAAGATTTATCGGAACTTCTTCCTGATACGATTATTAACACAAGATTTTTTAGATTGGGGCCGGGAGACGGAGGAAGAATTCAGCTTCGAATTTCAGGTCCTGACCGTGAAATCCTAAGAGAGATGGCAGAAAAAGCCGAAAACATTATTCGCGAAGATGGCCGTGCGCAAGGCGTCAGGAATGATTGGCGTGAAAAAATAAAAGTTGTAAGACCCGAGCTTTTGGAGTCTCAAGCAAGACGCCTCGGCATCGAGCGACCCGATGTGGCTCGGGCTTTAGAAGCGGCTTTTATCGGAACCAAAACAGGTGTTTATCGGGAGGATGAAGAACTTTTGAATATTGTAGCCAGGACACCCGCTTCAGAGCGAATTAATGTCGACAACCTTTATGATCTTAAAATCTGGAGCCCTGTTGCTGAGCAAATGATCCCTCTTAGGCAAATCATCTCAGATTTTAAAATTGAAACGGAAGATGCCAATATCGGAAGACGCGACCGGAAAACAACGATTAAAATCCATGCCGATCCCCAGCAGGGTGTTTTGCCGGCCGATATCATGGCGAGCATTAAACCTAAGATTGAAGCAGCGCTTAATGTTGATTCTAAACCAATTGTTTACAATACGCCCCGCCTTGTAAAAGGCATGCCGGGGTACACGATCGCTTGGGGCGGCGAAGAAGAAGATTCTGCCAAAGCGCGAGCGTCTCTGGGCGAAAGCATTCCTATCTTTTTTGGACTTATGGTGTTAATAGTCATCTGTCTTTTTAATGCGATTCGTCAACCAATTGTTATTTGGCTTACAGTACCGCTTTCAATTATTGGTGTTACAGTCGGCCTTTTAATGTTTAAGCAGCCTTTCGGGTTTATGTCTCTTTTAGGTTTAATGAGTTTAGCTGGAATGCTGATTAAAAATGCTATTGTCTTGGTTGATCAAATCGACCTCGACATAAAGGAAGGGAAAGATCGCTTGCTTGCTGTTATAGATTCAGGGGTGAGCCGTTTAAGACCCGTTTCTCTGGCGGCTCTTACGACTATTCTTGGAATGACGCCTCTTTTAACCGACGCCTTCTTTATTTCCATGGCAGTAACGATTATGTTTGGTCTTGGGTTCGCGACTGTCTTAACAATGGTAGTTGTGCCGGTGTTTTACACCGTATTTTTTAAAATCCCCTATTCGGAAGAAACAATAACAAGTCAAAAAACTAAACCCTAAACCCTAAACGCTAAACAAGCATCAAGCTCTAAACACTAAATTCCAAAAAATGAAAGACAAAAAACAATACGATTTAGAAGGCAGAACGTACAAATTTGCAAAGCAAGTATTTGAATATTTAAATAATTCACCTAGCACAATAACTAATAATGAAATTAAAAACAACTAATTCGTGCAGCAGGTTCAGTTGGAGCTAATTATATCGAAGCCAGTGAATCGCTAGAAAAAAAAGATTTTGTAATGCGGATAAAGATTTGCCGCAAAGAAGCCAAAGAGGCAAGGTATTGGCTAAAGCTTGCAGAAACCAAGGATGTCAAAATGCAAGATGTTTTAATTCAAGAAGCAACCGAGCTTATGCATATATTTGGCGCTATTGTGACTAAATCAAGCAAATCTTGATGTTTTTGATGCTTAAAAGTTAGAATTTTTTTAGAGTTTAGAATTTAGAGTTTAGTGTTTTAAATTAGGTTAAAATTTATGTTAATTCTCGAAACATTCATTGCCTCTTTGTTTTTAGCCGCTATTCATTTACCAGTTCGAAAATTCGAGCTTCTAGATATTAAAAAGAGAATGATGTGGCTTTCATTTGCGGGCGGAGTAGCCGTTGCTTATGTTTTTGGGCGCCTCCTTCCGGAGCTTGCCGAATGGCAAGCTTTGATTGATGTTTTAGAGCACCCATTTTATAAAGCCTCAACTTTTTTACAGTTTTTCGATTATGAAATTTATATCGTAGCACTCCTCGGCCTTATAACATTCTACGGCGTTCACTGTTTGGTGTATTGGAAAAATAAAAACCAAGAAGAAGACGTCCAAAGAACCGATGTTTTTTGGCTGTATCTTATTTGTTACTCACTTTATAACGCATTAATCGGGTATTTAATGATTCACCATCATCGGGTAGGGCTTCTTGCTTTTTCAATTGTTGCTGTTGCGATGGGCTTTCATTTGGTCGCAAACGCTTATCATGTTAGAGAGCGGCATAAAAAGCTGTTTGATTCTATTGGAAAGTGGATTTTGGGAGGCGCTGTTTTAGCGGGTTGGCTGCTTGGGATTTTAAGCCATCTTCCGGATGAGGTTTATATTACGCTTTTCGGCTTTCTTGTGGGTGGAATTATCATGAATGCTATTCAGGAAGAGCTGCCGCAAAGAGCTAAAAGCCGTTTTTGGTCTTTTTTTCTTGGAGTAACAGTTTTTACTCTATTTCTTGTTTTGCTTTACAACCTTCCAATAACAGAGGAGATTATGGACATCCATGACTAAAAGCTTTAAAGATCAGAATAAATTTGAAAGATTTATTCGAAACCGATACACCTATTTATTCGCCTCAATCTTGGCAATTTTTATAATTCACCCCATAAATGCTAACGAGCACGTGATACTTTCCGTTTTTTTTATGTTTATGATGCTGGCGGTTCTTTGGACGCTTGACCTTAAGAAGTGGCTTTTTCGCGCCTTCCTTATTTTGGCATGCGTTTCTTTCGCCTCAAGCATTATGAGTGTCATGCATGACTCTTCGCAAAATCCCAGACTTGATTCTTTTTTATCCCTGGCTGATGTCATCACTTATATTATTTTCCTTTTTGGCGCGATCTTTGCCCTTTTGTTTAATATTTTTTCCGAAACAAAAATTACAAAAAGAACTATCTTGGGAGGAATCTCGGTTTATTTCTTAATGGGAATCTTTTGGGCTTTTTGCTATCAATTAGTTGGTATTATAAATCCTAGCGCTATTTCATTTGATGTGGCAAAGCCTATCCAATATTTTGATTATATGTTTTTTTCTTTTACAACTCTGACAACACTCGGTTATGGAGATATCATACCGGCAAGCGATACTGCCCGGAGTCTCGCAATGATGGAGGCAACGCTTGGACCTATTTTTCTAGCTGTCTTTATCGCGCGCTTAGTTGGCCTCCATACCAGCCAATCGCAAAATAAAGAGTGAAAGTTATTTTTATATTTTTAAAAATAAAGAATAATATAGTTCAAACAATTAAAGGAGAGGCATTATGAAAACCATCCGATTAGCAGCTTGCTTGTTTTTGATGGCAACCCTTGCAAGTTGTGCTATGTACGATATTAGCACCGATTATGATCCATCAGCAGACTTCGCGGATCTTAAGACTTGGAACTGGGAGCCGCAAGGAACTCAAAAAACAGGGGACGCTAGAATTGATAGCAATTCACTTTTGGCCGAAAGAGTTAGGAGTGCTGTGGAAACCCAGCTGGCCGCGCAAGGTTATTTGCGGCAAACAAGCGGTGCGCCTGACTTTTTAGTGGGATGGCACGCCTCTATTAAGGATAAGATGGACGTTCAAACCATCAATAGTTATTACGGTTATGGTCCGGGCTGGGGTTGGAATTATTATGGGGGCCCAGGCTTTTCTGACACATACACCTATTATTATGAAGAAGGCACTTTGATTTTAGATATTGTTAACGCTAAAAATCATCAGCTTATTTGGCGCGGGTCTGCCAAAGGGACGGTAGATGAAAAAGCCACCCCTGAAAAGCGCCAAAAGAATATTGATGAAGCAGTAAAAGATATTTTAGCGAAATTTCCACCGACAGCATAAAAACAGGAGATAAATATGATCTTTTTAAGTTATCTTATTATTGCCATTGTAACGTTACTTATTATTTACTTTGATATTTACGCAATCGTGGATTGTGCCTTGGGCACCAAGACAACAGGTATTAAATCGGCTTGGATCCTTTTTATTATTGTTATGCCTGTAATCGGCATGGTTCTTTATTTTCTTTTAGGAAGGAAAAGTTAAACGCAAAGCGCGTGGGGCAGGGCAAAACGCCTTGCCTGCCCGCTTGGCAGGCGGGCTCCTTGCGCCCTGCCTCCTGCTAAATCCAAAGGAAGCTTGATGAAAAAAAAGCTATTCGGTTTAATTTTAATCTTAGCAATAATTACGTTTTTTACTCAAGGCTGCGCCAGTCTAGGAAGAGAGAATGCAGTACCGACTTATCTGCAGAAAAAAGCCCAGATCTCCGGGCTTCAGGATATTCGTTATCGTGCTTATACCATAAATAAATTAGCCAAAGAAGGAGAGGCAGCTTATCTGCGGGAGAAAGTATATCTTGAAAGCAAAGGCTATAAGGGGCCGCTCCCACCTGCTAATTATCTTGCGATCTCGGGAGGCGGTGATAAGGGAGCTTTCGGAGCAGGGGTTATGGTGGGCTGGACAGCTGCAGGGAACCGTCCTGAGTTTAAGCTGGTTACAGGCATCAGCACGGGCGCCCTCATTGCGCCCTTTGCTTTTCTAGGACCTAAGTATGACGATCAATTGCAGGAAGTTTTTACCAGCGTCTCACCAGATGACGTCATGAAAAAGCGGCCTATTTTGGCAGTGATTTTTAGAGACGCATTAGCCGACAGTAGACCTTTATGGAAATTGATCAGCAAGTATGCCAATCAGCAGATGCTGGATGATATCGCGGCCGAATATAGGAAAGGACGCCTGCTTCTTGTGGGCACGACAGACCTGGATGCTCATGGGTGGGTTATCTGGAATTTGACCAAAATTGCGGCAAGTGGCCATCCTGAATCACTTGAACTTTTCCGAAACATCGTTCTTGCTTCAGCTTCTATCCCCGCTGCTTTTCCGCCCGTTATGATCGAAGTAGAAGTAGACGGCGAAAAATATCATGAAATGCACGTTGATGGCGGGACCTCGGCCCAGGTATTTATCTATCCTCCCTCGCTAGATATTAAAAAATTAAGCGAAGAGATGGGCGCCGCGCGTAAACGAAAACTCTACGTTATTCGTAACAGCCGCCTTGATCCTGAGTGGGCCGAAATCGAACGGAGAACGCTAAAGGTAGCCGGGCGTGCGATTTCTGCTCTAATACATTCTCAAGGCAGGGGTGACCTTTATACCATATATCTTTTAGCCAAAAGGGACGGTATTGACTTTAACTTGGCTTACATTTCGCGCCGTTTTCACGCGGTCCATTTGGAAGAATTTGACAATAAGTACATGAATAAGCTCTTTGACTTTGGTTATGATCAGGCATCCAAGGGATATCATTGGGAGAAAGTGCCCCCGGGGTATGTAGAATAATATGAAGCATGCAAAAAATTATTTTTTAATATTTATTATTTTAATAACTTTCACATCATGCCAAACATGTCCTGGGATCCGGTCTGAAACATCGCAAGAGAAATTTGAAGCGCTCCGAGAAATCAAGATGTCTTTAAGTGAGAATGTTGTGATTGGAAAAAGCACAAAAGAAGATATTTTAAAGCTGGGCGGGAAACCCGATCTCAAAATGACAATAGATATATCGGAAGCCGAGTTGTTTAGTAAGCGAATATTAGGGGGCAAGGATATTGCTTTGGAAAGATGGAGCTACATGACATCGAGCAGAGCAAGGAGCATGGATGAAAGCAGGGTATTTTTTTTAATACGAGTCGGATTACTCAAAAGCGGGATCCATGCCGTAGATTTTTATTTTGACAAAGATGGTGTTGTCAAAATATATGAGGTCGGCGAACTTACGCTATAAATCGAAAGAAAATGTGATGCTTAGAAAAATCAAGGCTCTCAGTGTTTTGATGTTGGCAGCGTCAGTTGCTTTTGCTGGTTGCACAGCTACAGGTTCTTATGGATCATTCAAGACTCAAAATGAACCGCTCTTTGGCGACAAGGCAAAGGACATCTTTGATTATGAGGGCCTTGATCGTAATCCTGTAATTGGTATTCCGGGTATTTTTGGTTCCCGATTAATTAATAAAGATACTGGGGAGGTTGTTTGGGGGAAATTCACAGGCCTTGAAGCGATTACTAGTTTTTCAAAAGAGAGAATACGCCTTTTAAGTCTTCCAATGCAAAAAGACGGAAGCTTCTTGGAGATGGGTGATGAGGTTGTTCCTGATGGGCCGCTTGGTACGGTACAAGTTCGGCTTCTGGGTTTATCTCTCAATATTAATGGTTATAACGAGCTTGGAAAAATTTTAAATTTTGGCGGATACATTGGAGAAAATTCTCCTGACAAGGACAAAAGAAGTTATCTCACGGGATTTGGTTTTGGTTACGACTGGAGACGAGATCTTGTCTATAACGCTAGGAAACTCGACGAATATGTTAAAGAGAAGAAAAAATATCTTCAGAAAAAATATGAGGAAGTTTACGGCGTTAAAGATTATGACGTCCGTTTTGATATTGTTGCCCATTCAATGGGAGGTCTTTTAAGTCGGTATTATTTAAGGTATGGCACACAAGACTTGCCGGCAGACGGTTCTAACCCCAAGCTTACTTGGGAGGGGGCAAAACATATTGCTCGCGTTATCATCGTTGGCACTCCTAATGGCGGTTATTTAGATGCCTTCAAAGAACTTAGAGCTGGGCTTGTTTTTGCGCCGGGAGCACCTGAGATTCCACCAGCGACTCTCGGAACGTTTTTAACGCTTTATCAAATGCTTCCGCAGGCCAAGGGCGCTTTAGTAGACGCTGAAAATAAAAAAGAAGCGCTTGATATTTTTGATCCCGAGCTTTGGATTAAAATGAAGTGGGGATTGGCTGATCCTCGGCAAGATGAGACCCTAAAGACTATTTTGCCGGATGTTAAAAAAGCTGAGGAAAGACGCGCTATCGCGCTTGATCACTTGAAGAAAAGCTTAAAGCGCGCGAAACAATTTACGGATGCTTTAGCCGTGGATGCCGCACCTCCTCAAGGTACAGAGCTCCACCTTTTTCTCGGCAACTCTGTTTGGACTAATGCAGTTGCAGCAGTAAATGAAGAAAATGGCAATGTGACAGTGGTTAATCAGCAACCTGGAGATGGGAAAGTAGCAGCATCCAGCGCTATTTTTGATCGCCGAGCAGGAGGGAAATGGCAAGCTTACGTGGATTCGCCTATCCATTGGAAATCCATTACCTTTTTATTTGCTGCTCACATGGGTATCACGAGCGACCCTGTGTTTGGTATGAACATGTTATATATTCTCCTTGGCGAAAAACCCGAGGAACGCAAGAAAAGGTTATTTGAGGGATGACCTCGTGTGCGTGAAGCGCACATCTAATAGGTTTCCCTGCGAGACGCTTACCCTTGTGGTGAGCACCATGTTGTATATCTTGTTGGGACAAAAGCCCGAAGAACGAAAATAAAAGGAGTGTTATGTCCGCAATTGTGATCCTTACTTCCAACGAGGGCGCAAAACCGCTTATCGAGTGGAGCCTTCGGTTCTCCCAAACCCGATCTCACAAGCTTAAAATTCTTTATGTCGAAAAACCTGACGCCGCAGAATCTAAAGAAGTAACAATTCCAAAAATCGAGACCATTCTAAAAGAAATTAATTTAAAATTACCCATCGATCAAATTTCAGGCCCTCTTCCTGAAAGAGCCATCCTTTCCTATATTAATTCAAACAAAACACAGCTTGTGATCGCTGGGGTTAATTATGAACAGGGAGCAGCGGGCACCGAGACCCAGCTGGGGGATATATTGCTTCAACGTGTTCCATGCGACCTGATTCTTTTGGATGCGGCAAAACAAGATCCAAACCAATGCAAAAATATTATTTTACCGGTCGGCGGGAAAAAGGTGGAGAAAGTGCTCCGTTTCGGCAATCGCCTCGCAAAGGGATTAAAAGGCATTTTAACTCCGCTTCGCACACAACAGGATGTGGGGGGAGAAAGTTATGAGATCGGGAAACGAGAACTTGATAACCGCATGGAGCGAGCCGGGTTAAAGGACATTGAACGCATTCATCCTAAAGTTGAAATGGCAGAGCGAAACGCGGACGGTATTAAAAAAGTAACTGGTGAGCACGACCTTGTTCTTTTAAATGTAACCGGACGCTACTTGATGCGTGAATTGCGCATCTCGGATGAGAAAGGAGGAAAAGCTGTTTTTCAAAACACAGCTATTGCCATTTATAGATCCCGAGAAATCCATAGCGATTTTGGCCTAAGGGCTTTCGTAAATCGTTTGCTGAGATGGCTGCCTCAAATGGATTTTGCGGATCGGGTCACTCTTTTTGAAAGTCTTCATAAACAATCCAAATGGAATATTGATTTCGTTTTTATGATGGCGCTCTCCTCAGGCATTGCTTCCTTGGGGCTTTTACAAAATTCACCCGCTGTTATTATCGGGGGAATGCTCGTAGCCCCCCTCATGACCCCATTAATCGCCTCAGGCTTAGCGCTCGTTCAGGAGAACCAAGCCCTTATGGTTCGTTCGGGGAAAGCTGTCGTGCTGGGGTTTCTCGTTGCGCTTGGAACAAGCTTTCTTTTTGGACTCTTAAATCCATTCACAGAATTAACCCATGAAATTTATGCCAGAGGCAATCCTAATTCTTTAGATCTTGTTATCGCATTTTTTTCAGGAGTCGCGGCAGCCTATGCTTTTGCAAGACCAAGCCTTGTGGGCGCTATCGCGGGCGTTGCTGTAGCGGCAGCTCTTGTTCCTCCTATTAGCACCGTCGGGATTACGCTTGCTGATGGTAACTTTGCTATTGCTGAGGGAGCTGCCATGCTTTTTGGCACTAACTTAGTAGCCATTATTTTAGGCGCAGCTCTTGTTTTTGCAGGGCTCGGAATTAAAAGCCGTGATTTGAAAAAAAGAACTATGCCGTGGTCTCGAGCAATTATTATTGGGCTAACAGTAGCTTTTATTGTTCTTTCCATTCCTTTGCTTGGTTATTTGATTCAAGAAGTGGCCCAAGGACGACACTTAAGAGCGGGAATTTATGTCGTGCCTCCTCGAGTTGAGAAAGCGATTGAAAAGAAGGTTGCCGAAAACTCTGATGTTTCTTTATTGTTTGCGGGGCAAGTCTTAAAAAGCGGAAAAGAAGAATATGATATTGTGGTTTTTCTCGGGGCAGAGAAAGATATTTCCGAAAGTTTTGGCGATGAATTGATACACACGATTCGAAACCATTCAGATCCGAACGCTCATGTTGAAATCGTTTGTCTTGAAAAGACATGGATCAAAAAAAGCGGCCAGGAAAAGCATCATGGCTTTTTTGACTGGTTCCGAGAAACCGCCCTTTTGTTTGATTGACGATTTGTAATCATAGGACAGGTTTAAACCTGTCCTGCCGTGGAAAGAAGAAGCATTAACCCCATCTTATTTTGTAGTACAATAACTTCATGAAATTATCAATTCGCTGGAAATTACTTCTTTCCATTGCCTTGCCTGTTTCTATTATTTATTTGATCGTCCTCTTTATTAATTACCAACACCTCAAAGATAATGCTTATCGGGAAACAGAGGTTTATCTTAAGGAGGTTGTAGGGCACAACGCCGAAAAATTTAATACACAATTTTCAACAGCAGCCCAAGTTGCCAGGTCAACGGCGCTATTTTTGTCGGGCCACCCTAAGGTTTCTAAAAAAGATCTTTATGAAACCGTAGTAACCAACGTGATGCAATCTCCTTTTATTTATGGCTCCTGCATTGCTTTTGAGCCCAAGCAGTATAGCCGCAAGAAAAAACTTTTTGCTCCCTATGCTTGGCGAGCCAATGGTGATAGCGCCCAGCTTGAGGGAATAAAAACGATGGATATCGGCAAAGAGGCATATGATTATCAGGATTGGCAGTGGTACCAAGAGCCCAAAGAAACCGATAAGCCCAGTTGGACAAAGCCTTATTTTGACGAAGGAGCAGGTAATATTATTATGGTTACTTATTCAGCTCCTTTTTATAAAGAAGACAAACTTTTAGGAATAGCGCCTCTCGATATTGCAGCCGATTTAGCAACTGACATTGCTGTGGATCTTGCCACTTTGGGAAAAGCACCTGATAAAAAAAGTAAGTTTTGGGGGGTAGCCACAATTGATATTAATTTAGAAAAACTTCAGCAAACAAGCCGGGAACGATTGATGGAGGGTGCCAAATTTGTGATCTTTGATTCAGACGGCATTTTTATTTCGCACCCTAATCCGGATTACATCATGAAAGAAAATGTTTTTAGTGTTGCTGAAAAGCTAGGGCATCCGGAAATTAAAGAGTTAATAAAAAATTTGTTTGACGGGGAGTCAGGTATCGGATTAGCGAAAGATTTTCCGGATCCTGGAATGAATTTTGTTGTTTATGCGCCGATTCCTTCAACACAATGGGTCATTGCGGTTATGGTTCCCGAATCTTTAATTATGGCGAGAGCCTGGAGAGAAATCGCGAAGTTCAGTATTTTTATGCTGGCATCCTTAGCCGTCATTGTTTTTGTTATATTGCTCATTTCTTTCAGAGTCACACAACCTATTCGAAAATTATCTCTTGAGATGGAAGAGGTTGGCAGAAGCGGTAATCTCGAAGTTCAAAAACAGGAAAAGTTTCCAAAAGATGAAATCGGAAGCCTGGCTCAAAGTTTTCACAAGATGATCCAAGACTTGAAAGATTATATAGCAAAGCTCGAGACAGAAACCAAAACACGAGAATCAGTAGAAAGCGAACTTCGAATTGCAAGGAACATTCAAACTTCATTAATTCCCCGTACTTTTCCGCCTTTTCCTCAACACAAAGAGTTTGATTTGCTCGCCAGAAATTTACCTGCCAAGTATGTGGCCGGGGATTTTTACGATTATTTTTTTGTTTCAGATGATGAGCTGGTTCTTTTAATCGCTGATGTTTCGGGCAAAGGCGTTTCCTCGGCTCTTTTTATGGCAGTGGCTAGAACCTTAATCCGGGTAACCGCTGCTCATAGCAAAGGCCCCGCGGAGGCCTTAAATACTGTTAACGAAACCATGGTTAAAGACAAGGCCCACAATCTTTTTGTGACATTAATACTTTGTTATTACAACACAAAAACCGGAACGCTCCGATATGCTTCAGCCGGACATCAATCGCCTTTTTTAATAAGTCAGGACGAACATATTACAGAGCCTGCTCACCCAACCGGAACTGTTTTGGGTGTCTTTCCCAATATTAAATACGAAGAAGACAAAATTAATTTAAAACCGAATGAAAAACTTATTTTTTATACCGATGGCGTTACGGATGCTAGAGACGAGAAAGGTAAATTTTGGGGAGAGGAAAATTTTAAATCAGCTTTGGAAGAAGGAAAAAATCTAGCATTTGATAAATTGTGTGACGAGATTGTTGATAAAGTTTCTAAGTATCAGGCGGGGCATTTTAGTGACGATGTGACAGTGGTGGTGCTGCAGAGGAAATACTGAGCCAGCGGCTAAAGCCGCTGGCTAGTGAATAGTCGTTAGTGAATAGTGAATAGTAAAATCAATTAAAAACCGAAGAATAATGAAAAAGACGTTTTTAGTTATTGTCACGTTATTAATTTCTGTTTCGTTTGTTTATCCAGCGCTTGCTTACCGGCCGTACATTTCAACAAGCGCTCAGGTGGATGAGCCGGGGGAGTGGTGGCTTCAGATGGGTGTTTTTGACATCTCTAAGGAAGGGGCCGATTCGACCATTACAACTCCAAGCGTTGATCTTTCTTATGGATTTATGCCAAGGTTTGACGCCGGTCTCACGGGCAATCTCCAAGTCTATACAAGCGGAAACTCCCGCAATGTTGAGCTGACAGGCACAACCGTTTATCTTGATTACCAGATCAAAAATGGAGTGATGCAAGGTGACAAGGGGCCCAGCGTTATGGCCGAGCTCAACCTTCTCTTGCCGCAGACAGTGAGGGGGCAGAGAGATGTAGGTTTAAACGGGATCCTGGCCGCGTCAGGAGATTTTTTTAAGTTTGGATATCACGTGAACACCGCTTTTAATTTTGATCAAATTGATTTTAACCCTGGAGTTGTTTGGGGCGCTATTGTGGAATACCCTTTTAATGGTAAATTTCGAATCGGCGTAGAATTTACAGGCACTACGACTTACACTCAACCGCCTGATAATATTGCGGGAATCGGATGTATTTGGGAATTAGGCCCTTTTCATTTGGACTTTGGTGCCAGGATGGGGCTTTCTAAGAGCGCTAACGATTGGACAATAACAACCGGTGTTTCGTTTGATTTGTAAGGATTCAAATTAGAAATTTGAATTGAAATCGGGCATAATTAGGCAAGAAAGCAACCTTTAACCAAAAGGACAGACAATGAAGAGCCGTCTTCGAATGTTTCAGCTTTTTAGTCTATTAGCCATAATCATTTCTTTTATCTTCACTTCTTATTTAATTGCCAATGAATCTCATGACCCGCTGCTCAAAGCAGCGACAGAAGAAGTCGAAAAGTCGGCTGTAAAAGCAGATGAAGGAGGAGGGCAAGAAGTAAAACAAATTGTCGTTGAACAGGCCCCTGTCAGTGAAGATCTTCATAAGGAAATTCATTCTGAAAGCAAGGAAATCGAAGAGGGGCTCCGTAGAAGCGCTAATGCAAGTGACGTTGTAGGTCCCAGACCTGACCCTGAGGGTGTCCCCACTGATATTAAGATCAGCATGTTTGTTTTTGATATTCCTGCCATCGATGATACCAATCAAACTTTTGATACGGATTTTAGAATTGTTATGCGTTGGTTTGACCCTCGCCTAGCTAGCGATAAAGAGGAAATCAGACAAATTCCCATTGAAGAAATATGGCATCCTCTCGTTGCTATTCAAAACCTCCGCGATTTTAAGAAGATGTCCAACGACGATGTGGTGTTTGTCGACCACGAAGGGCATTGTATTAATGTCGGAAGATACTTGGCAAAATTTACAGTTCCGCTTAATCTGAAAAATTTCCCAAACGATAAACATAAACTGTATATCCAAGCGCGCTCTTTTTACAGTCCTGATCAAGTTAAGTTCACGATTGATGAAGATCTAACCGGCTGGTCCAGCGTTCTATCCATTCCGGATTGGTCGGTCAGTGGTGGAGAGGCAAAGATAGATACTTTCTTTTCGGATACACAGGCCCGCGAAATGGCCCAGATGGAGTTTTCGTTTAAGATTGAAAGGTTCTTTGGATTTTATTTTTGGAGGATCATTATACCCCTTACTCTCATTGTTTTTATGTCATGGGGTGTGTTTTGGATCGACCCCAAAAGACTTGAAGCCATGGTAGGCCTATCGGCCACATCAATATTAACTTTGTTCGCTTTTCAATTTGCAATCGGAGCGCTTCTTCCCAAAATCGGATACTTAACACGAATTGATAAATTTACCATGCTCTCATCACTCCTAATCTTTTTGGCGCTGATCGAGTCTTTGCTTACCGCCTATTTTGGAAAGAAGGATTGGGTCGAAAAAGCTATTGTGCTGGATCGAATCTCAAGAGTGTTATTCCCGATATCTTTTATTACAATTATTTGGTACGCATTTTTCTGGTAATCGTTTTACATAGAATATTAACATGAAAATTTTCAAATCTTTTTGGCTAGTTGGACTCGTTTTACTTCTCTCTTCTTGTGCCGGTGGCCCCTATAAAATTAAATTAATGGAAACCCCCGGTATTTTCCAGGGCTGTTTTATCAATCACTTTTATGAAAAAAAAGAAGAAACTAAAGATACGGTTACAGAAATTTTTTATGCCACTGA
>CAZLUT010000017.1:0-1138 GCA_964562805.1 uncultured bacterium
ATTCTGATTGCGCTGGCGCGCCCTCAAACGGTTGACGCGGAGCGGGAATTCCATACAGAGGGCGTTGATATCGTGCTCGCTATTGACGTTTCCGGTTCGATGCAGGCAGAGGATTTTCATCCTGAAAACCGGCTTAAAGTTGCAAAAGAGGAGGCAGCGCGCTTTATTGAGGGTAGGGAACACGACCGGATTGGACTTGTGGTGTTTGCGAAGAAAAGCTTTACCCAGTGTCCTTTGACGCTTGATTACGATATTTTAAGCCAGCTCTTAAGTGAGGTGCGGACAGGAATTTTAAAAGACGGTACTGCAATCGGAATGGGCATTGCTAATGCGGTCAACCGGTTAAGAGACAGTAAGGCTAAATCAAAAATTATTATTCTTTTGACGGATGGGGAAAATAATTCAGGAAATATTGATCCAATCACTGCAGCTGAGCTTGCAAAAGGTTTTGGAATTAAGATTTATACGATAGGAATCGGTAAGGATGGAATGGTGCCTTTTCCGGTGGATGATCCGATTTTTGGAAGACGTTATATCCAGGCTAATTTTAAGATTGATGAAAAAACGCTGAGAAGAATCGCTAATATCACGGGCGGTGAATTCTTTATGGCCCAGGACCCGCAGTCACTTCGAAAAATTTATAAAAAAATCGATAAGATGGAAAAAACAAAAATCACCGTAAAGGACTATCAAAATTTTAATGAGCTTTTTCCATATTTCTTAATAGCCGGTATCGGACTTTTATTAATTGAACGAATACTAACAGCAACTTTATATTTAAAGATACCCTGATGCAATTTTATACCCAGAGCGCTTTTTTTCTATTATGGATTGTAGCCGCGGTTGCATTACTCTATTTTTACGCAAAAAGGAAACGTAAAAGCACGCTCAAAAAACTGCTCGATTTTAAACTCCTTGAACAGTTATCCCCAACATTCAACAGAAGAGCGCTTTTGCGACGTTATATTCTGTTATCAATTGCAATCATCTTTTTTGTTTTTGCTCTAGCGCGCCCTCAGTGGGGTGAGGAGCAAAAAACGGTACAGAGAAAAGGGATTGATGTCGTTTTTCTTCTAGACACCTCCTTGAGCATGCTCACAGAAGACGTTAAACCGAATCGAATAACAAAAGCAAGGCG
>CAZLUT010000017.1:1148-28662 GCA_964562805.1 uncultured bacterium
AAGCTAAAAGGAGATCGAGTCGGCCTTGTCACTTTTGCCGGTTCGGCATTTTTACAATCACCCTTAACGCTCGATTATTCGGCCTTCAAGCTCTTTTTAGACGCGTCTGGCGTCGGAATCATTCCTGAACAGGGCACTGATCTTAAGGAAGCTCTTCATATCGCAATCAATGCTTTTCCCGGAAAGTCTAAGAAACATAAAGCGATTATTGTCCTCTCAGACGGGGAAGACCATCAGAAAAATACCGCCAAAATTGCTAAATATGCGAAAAAAGAAGGGATTAAGGTCTATGCGATAGGTATTGGAACCAAGCAAGGAGCCCCTATCCCCCTTAGAGCAGAGAAGGGAAAGGTATCCGGCTATAAGAGAGATAGCAGTGGTGAAATTGTGATTAGCCGTCTCCATGACAAAGTCCTAAAGGAAGTCGCAAAGGCCGGGGGTGGTGCCTACTACATTGCAACCCCGACTGAACAGGAAGTGAATCTAATTTTACGCAATCTGCAATCAATGGGGAAAAGGGAATTAAAAGAGCAGCGAATCGCCTTAAAAGAAGAAAAGTTTCAAATTTTCATATTACTCGGGCTGCTTTGTCTTATCTTGGAGGACTTGGTGCGGAGCTCTATCAGAAGGCGCCATATGCCCAATGGCGCTGTTTTAGCTATTCTGTGCCTTCTCTGGCTGAGCCAAAGCGGTTTCAGCTTAGATTCTTTGGCGGATAGCACTAAAAAAGGAAATAATTTATATAAGGATCAAAAATACACAGAAGCATTAGAAGCTTATCGTAAGGAACGAGTCAAAAATCCTGACAATCCCGAGCTTCAGTACAATATTGGAAGCGCTCTTTATAAAACAAAAAATTTCCAAGAGTCTAAGTATCAGTTGGATTCAGTCGCTAAAAAAGCAAAAGAAAAGCCTTTGCAGTCAAAAACTTATTACAATTTGGGTAATGCCCAGTACCGCCTCGGGAATATTGATCAGGCAATCAAGCATTATGAAAAAGCAATCGAACTTAATCCAAATGATATTGACGCTAAATTTAATTATGAGCTTCTAAAGAAGAAAAAAGAGGAACAGCAGAAGAAAGAAGACCAGAAGAAGGATAAGCAGCAAGAAAAAAAAGATCAGCAAAAGAAACAAGATAAAAAAGACCAGAAAAAAGACCAACAGAAACAGGACCAAAAGCAAAAACAAGACGAACAGCAGAAGAAAGAAAAACAAAAGCAGGAACAGCAGAAGCAGGAACAACAAAAACAAGAACAGCAGAAACAGCAGCAGCAAGACCAGCAAAAACAAAAGCAGGATCAACAACAGCAGCAACAACAAGACCAACAAAAGCAACAGGAACAGCAAAAATCTGATAAAGACGAAAAGCAGGAACAGGAAGACGGACGTCAAACCAAAGACAAGGATCAGCAAGATAAAGAGGGTGAATCCAAATCTGAACAGGAACGCAAAGAAAAAGAGGATCAAAAGAAAAAAGAAGAAGAGCAAAAAGGAAAAGAGGGTGAGGAAGAGGAGCAGCAGAAAGAAAAAGGTGCAGAGGAAGAAAAGCCCACACCAAAAGATAAGGGAGAGGAAGAAGAGAAAGAAAAACCAGAAGACAAGGGAGAAGAGGAAGAAGAAGAAAGGGGTGAGGAAGAAAAAGAGGAGAAGCCTGAAGAAAAGCCTGGTGAAGAAGAAAAAAAACAGCCGGAAGGTGAGGGTGAAGAGGAAGAAAAGAAACAGCCTGAGCCTCAATACCCCGGCGAAGAACCCGAACCTCAACCTATGCCGCTTGATTATGGTGCCCAACCGGCTCCCGGTGAGGAAGATGAGGGTAAGCAGCCGGCTCCTCAAGCAGCTCCATCGCGAAAATTCTTCGATGGTACGATGAGTGAGCGGGAAGCCATGAAAATTTTGAATACATTACAAAATGAAGAGCGTCAATTACTCCATTTGAGACGGCCTCCTCAAAAAATAAAACCCCAGCAAAAGATCTTAAAAGATTGGTAAAGTTCCGATTTCTCGTTACAATGAGGTCCTATGATTGAAAAAATCAATGAAGATTTAAAAAATGCTTTAAAAAGCAAAGATGACGTCCAAGTGAGTTGCCTTCGTATGCTTAAATCTGCGTTTAAATATGCCGCAATTCAAAAAAAGAAGGATTCATTAGATGAATCCGAGGTCATCGAAATTATTCAAAAACAAATTAAACAACGAAAGGACTCTGCTGAGGCATATAAAAATGCTAACCGCACTGATCTTTTGCAAAAAGAAGAGCAAGAGATCAAAATCCTATCCGTCTATCTTCCAAGCGCTTTATCAGACGATGAGCTTAAAAAGCTCGTAGAAGAAGCAGTTGCTAAGACCGGTGCCAGCTCTAAGGCTGACATGGGCAAGGTAATGAAAGAAGTTATGGCCTCGGCCCAAGGCCGTGCCGATGGATCTAGAATATCTCAGTTGGTTAGTGCTCGCCTCGCATCCTGAAACTTAGGAGGAAATTCCATTGAAAAAAATAGTATTTCTTATCGCAAATTCTCTATCCGCACTTGTTAAGCTCGTTATCTATTTAACAGCTTTTCTGGTGGGGATTGCCGCATTCTTCATGGTTTATAGCACATGGGGGATCGAAATAGGCTTATTAAGCCTGCCGGTTATCGCTTTAGTTTTGCCATTTGCGGTTTTAATCGAACTTTTTATATTCAGAATCTTGATACCAAAACCACGCTTAGGTGTGCATAAAACGGGTGGCGGACAGCACTTCTTGTATCAGTTGAATAAACGAGTATTCAACGTGGCCGTTAACCCCGCATTCCCGCCCCTTGCGGCTTTTTATAAGAATTCTAACGTCTTTCGAATTCTTACATTAAAGGCATCGGGAGCTAATGTGAAGTTCTCTTCACGCATTGGTTTTACTACAAAAATTCATGATCCTTTTTTGTTTACCGTAGGCAGTCACGCTACGATTGACAATGACGTTCAGATCTTTTCATTTGCTAAAGAAATAGGAAAAATTATCTTAAGAAGGGTCTTTGTAGGCCCTAAGAGTCATGTGGGGGCCGCAAGCCTTATCTTCCCAGGTACTGAAATCGGGGAGGGAAGTGTCTTGGGGATGGGTTCCTCGACCCGAAATGAGATGAGAATACCTCAATATGAACTGTGGGTCGGTAACCCTGCGAGTCATTTATCTAAACTCACACGGCCGCTTTTATACACAACTTCACACAGTAAGGACCGAACCGACAGACATGGTGATAAAAAACCTTTTCAAAAGAAGCCACGGTTTGGAGGTCGGGACAGATACGATCGCGGTAAAGACGATTATCGGGAGCGCGGTCGCGGTGGACGTGGACGCCGGGATAATCGAGGTCGTGGTTTTAGTAAAGACGCAGGCGGTTATGGAGACTCCAGAGGTCCTAGAGATTCCAGGGGTTCTAGAGGCCCAAGAGACTCCAGAGGTCCACGACGGGATCGTCAAGATGACCGATCTAAAAGCTCTTCAACAAAGCATTTTATTTATCGGCCAAAGCAAGATGAGACCGCTTCTAAGCCAGAACAGCAAGAGCAGCAGGTACCAACTCAAAGACCGGAACAGCAAGAACAAACACCAGCTCCTAAGCCGGTTATTGAGAAGAGTTCACCTGATACCTATATCGGCCCTATAAAAAAGCCTGAGACTCCTCAGAATCAGCCAAGTGAACCTAAGACATCAGAACCACAGTCTGATCCACAGCCTGAAAAGCCAATCAATACTGAGCCAAGTCAAGCTCCGGAACAGACCCCAGAATCCACAGAAAACCAGTAAAAGCACCTAAAAGGCCAGGCCTAACCAGCCTGGCTTTACTGGCTTATTTCCTAGGTATTATTTAACATAATATAAATTATAGGACGTTATAATAAGTTGTCTCGACACTAAGGTCTCGCGTCTCGTAAGGAATCTTATGGCTGCGGCACTTTGCGCACACGAGTTTAAACTGTGCCTGGCTGGTTAAGAAATCTGGGTTTCGGCTAGATTCTTTAGGCGCTTAAAGTGGTCTCAATTCAGCTCGTCGCCAGTCTTCCAGAAAAAGATGGCGTGAACTATTGATGAGATAACGAATTCGATCGGCTGCAAAAAAATCGGCAAAGGTTTCTTCTCTTTTGTTTGCGGTACAGGTGCAGATGATGGTTGAGCAGCATCTACTTTTTCGGCCGTTAATGTGATCCCCTTATCAGGATCTTTGTCCGAATCGGTACTTTGACCAGCGAAAGCTGATATCGGACTTGTAATTAAACTAACTGCCAAGATCATGGTTAATATGGCCTGAGCGGCCTTTTTAGACCTCATATTTACCTTTTAATCTAATATCATGTTAACAGCCGCCCGCAACGGCTCTCGAATTGGTGAAATGTACGGAAGACCAAATTTTCGTTTTAATTTGGAAAATGCCTGATTTGCATAAACTCTTCGGTAAACAATATTATAGATTTCATCGGGATCTGTAATACCCCACGTTATTTCTGTAATTCCCCCCATTTCAAACTTATTAGAACGCCTTTTACCGTGCACATCGTCGCTTAATGTACCGGTACCAAACTTAACGACATACTCTCCTAATTGAAACGGTTGGAGCATATCAACGGCTTCGTAAAACTTTCGCTGAAAATCAATGTAATTGAACTCATCTTGATATTTGACAATATTAATCGTTCTAAGTTCGATCTCAAGGAGCCCGAATTCATATTTTTTATCAAAAACAGCCTTCAGTAGATCGACCGTGAAAAACATATTAACGATACGCATCATTGCAGGAGCTCTGTATTGCGGTTTATTGTAAATCGTGACGTGATTTAAAGTAAAAGCTCCTTGCAAAGGATGCCAATTCAAACCCTCGATCTTTATCTGATAACCCATGTTTTTTTCAAACATATGAATAAAATAACTTTTTATTAAATGATTACGGGCAATGTAGGCGGAACCGATCACAATTATCAGGGTCAACAACAACCCAACGAAGAAAGATTTTAGAAATTTAAGGAAACGATCCACAGGCTTAATTGATAACAGGCTCTTCTTTTTCTTCCGGGATCTCTTTTGGTGATACCGGCGCCATCTCAGCGGCCCGCACCTTAACACCTGCCTTATTAAGCAGTCTTAAGGGACCTTCAGCAATACTGTAATGCTGGTTATAGACCACTTCGGCAATACCAGTATTAATGATCATCTTGGCACAGGTTAAGCACGGCGACAGTGTTATGTAGATCGTAGCACTTTTTACGGAAACACCGTGATAAGCGGCTTGCGTGATCGCATTTTCTTCAGCGTGAGAACAGATACACTCATCAAGTCCGTGACCTGATGCTGTCATTGAATTGCAGCGAGGACACCCGCCTTCGTTACAATTCGTAATCCCTCGAGGGGTGCCATTGTATCCGGTTGAAATTATGCGCTTATCCTTAACAATTACGGCCGCAACCCTTCTTTTAATACAGTTACTCCGAAGCGAAACGGTTTTAGCGATAGCCATGAAATACTCATCCCAGTCCGGTCGATATGAGTTTTTTGAAATATGCTGAATAATGTTAAGGACGTTTTTATGAAGTTTTTCTAAATCCCCATTGTTTTCGAGCGTCAGATCAGAAAGCGCTGCTGTTCGGGTCAACTGTTGAGCGGCTTCATCTGAGGATTCTTCTTTTTTTTCTAATTTTAAAAATTCTTCAAAGGTTAAAGGGTCGCCCTCACGATTACGCGCGGCGAGACGTTCAAATCGGAGCCTCTCATCAGCTACTACGTCAATCAGGGTAAAATTCTTTCGTCTTTTTAGGCTTTCGGCTTCATAGGGATTACGGATGGAATCGACAATATAATTTTTATCAGCTTCAATGTGGGTCAGGATGCGGTCAGCTAAGACTGATGGTCCAAATTTCTTTCTAAGTTCATTGCCGACGACAATTAAATTTTCACGTGTGACCTCAATCTCACGAAGTTTCAATTCTTCTCGAATCGCGTCAGATAATGAAAAGTATTCGAAGTTGCGCGTCTTAAGAAAACTTGCAACCTCACCTTTTCCCGAGGCATTTTTCCCTGTTAAACCGATAATCATTCAATTATTCTCCCTGATCTTTTTTCCTGATTCTAATGAATTTGGCGCCTCCTGGGTAGTGTTTGTATCTGATTTTGCGCCTTTTTTAACCAGTTCTTTGCCTTTATTGTAATATTCCTTAAAAAAGGACGTCACAGGGCGCACCGGAGTCATTTGAATAGCGGTATTCGTCGTCTGAAGAGTGTTTTGACCCGCTTCCCACGTGTTCCATAGATGCTTACTGACCGGATAAAAATTAACACCTAAGGCATCGCCTAGATAACCCAGTGTTTTTGAATAAAATACTTGGCTCAGCACGATTCGAACCAGCTCTGAAAGATTACCAATATCATAAAAGGTGTAACCACGAATATTGAAATCAACAGACATTTTTTTGCTTATCGTGGGCATCTCATCCACATAAGTAACTTGGCTAATGGAAAGAATCAGTTCTTTTACATAAAAAAGAGATCGTTTTGGTGATTTGTGGGTAACCGATTTGTCTACAGGATTACTTCTTTGAAATTTTGCAACGTTCAAGACGCCGTCAGAATAACGTACTAAATTAAGCTCCCTCATATTTACGATCATTTTTGAAAACCACAATTTGCCGGTGAGTAAATATTTTCCAAAATTAAAATCCATGTAGATAGAGGGCGCGTCCACTATCACAAAACCATTATTTTTATTCGGGTTAATGATTTTAAAATTCTGAATGTAAAACTGAGTGAATTTAGAATCAACCTCTACTTTTTCAATCGTAACTTTCTGATCAAACACTCGAGAAAAAGATTTTTCAAAAATAAACTCTAAAACAGCACCGCGAAAAAAATAAAAAAGAATGAGTAGGACAATGATAACAAAGACACTTTTAAAGATAATTTTTTTACCCATTTTTACTTTTTTTCTCCAAGCCAATTCATCAGATTTTTAATGAGTCCAATATAGCAATTCCCTATTTCGATCTGGAGTTTCTTTTCGGGTATTTTAATCATAATTCTTTTGGAGCCCCAGTCCAGAATGCCGCCGGCCCAATGAGGCGCAAAGTCTGAAGTAAAGCAAGCCGACTTCCCCGCGCCAGCTTCTCCCAGGACTAATAAGGGATAAGATTTTTTTGAATCTGCAGAAACGTTCGCGGATGAGTGAAATTTAAGAGGGATTGCTTTCATGATTTGAACAGCGTCCGGTTTGGGGCTACATTTATTCAAACCACAGATAATTGGTCCTAGCTTAAAATTTAAACCCTCATTAACAGCATGTGCCCGGACCGGCAATACCCTGAGTCCCGGTGAATAGTTAAGACGATCATCGCGGCTCAGAATCTTGACAGGCAGTATTTTTTCAATTCGGCTTCCTTGAAAACCGCCGCCATAAAAGGAGCTCCAGCCGCCGACCATCAATAATCCCATCCCTTGAGCCTGGGTCCGCTCGATGATAAGAGGCTCACACTCGATCAAGTTTTTGTAATGGTAATCGCTTATAATTAAAATATTGGGGTCAAACTTAAGAAAAGTATTTCGTTTCAGATTTTCGCCGGGCGGCACATGAAGCACCTGAAGCTTAAGATGACGAAGAATGCAATACAGATAGGTAGAAGCCCCGCCTAACGGACTATCTCCTAAAAAAAGAACTTTCACTTAGATTAAATGCGGCCGGGTGAAGGGTTAGTAGTTTCCCCTAACCATTTCTTTTGCTTCATTTTTTCATAACAACACTTTTTAAATTTTTTACCGCTTCCGCAGGGGCAGGGGTCGTTACGGCCAATATCATGGCTGTAGGTGATCTTCTTTTTACCGAATAGCTTTTTAAAAAAATTTATCATTTTTACTTCTCTTTCTTGAGACGATCAAGATATTTCCCGGACTCAACACTGACATGAACCTTATCGCCTTGTTTTAAAAACTGAGGACCTAACATTTTCATACCATTTTCGAGCTCCACCTCTTTATAGGTCGAGTCAACATCTCCGGTGCCCGGCGGCGCTTGAACAACCTCCATCACGACTGTTTTGGGGAAAAGCACATGGATTGGCTTACTTTCATAAAGCTGAACATCAACCTCCATGTTGGGCTTTAAAAATGCTTTGGCATTTCCGATTTGAACGCTGGGGATTGATACCTGCTCATAGCTTTTTTGGTCCATAAAAACAAGGTCATCTCCGTCCTCATAAAGAAATTCCATTGTGTCCGTAATAAGATCAGCCTCATTCAGGGAATCATCCGATTTATAATGGGCATCAATAATATTGCCCTTAATCAAATTTCTGAGTTTCACCTTGAGGCTTCGTTCGGCTTTAGCGGCTCCTGTGAAATCAATCGAGACAACTTTTAAAAAATTATCACCTTCGTGAAGAACTGTTCCGATTTTAAGCTCGCTTGCTTTGATCATGGAAAAATTATAAATCATTGGGATTCGAGGGGCAACCCCGAACTATTTTTACGATTCCTATCTAGTTAACGCGGGAAAACGGGCAAGTAATTCCGCAAACAGCAAAAAGGATGAAAAAATGATTCCGGTTACTGCTTGCTTTTTGCCTTTGTGAAAATTAGAACGTAATTGATTGATAGCTAAAAAATAAACCCCAGCTACAAGTGTCAGGATTAGCAGCGAAAGAATCCAAATCCAAAAGTTAACCGGGATAAAAAAGCCGAGGGTGAAAGCAGTGAGGGAACCTAAAAAACTAAAAATAGCAGCTGGGTGAAGATTCAAATAGTCAACTTTGCTCCATTCAAGATTCAGCAGCAAAGATCCCAGAACAATCATGAAACCGGCGGATGAAAGCAGATCACGAGTTTCTGGATTGTAGGATTGAAGATTCATAATGAATAAAATCCAAAACCCAAACAACACCAAACAAGCGCTGCAGAAGTATACAGCTATTTTTAAATTCCCCTTTTGTTTTAAATTCATGGCATGAATTATACCTTTTTATAATGAGATTCGCCAGATTACTGTCTGAAAACGACTTAACTGTTATAATAAGCCATGAGTTGGGAAATTGGTAATATAAAGCTTAAATCCAGGGCTGTATTGGCCCCTATGGCTGGATATACGGATTTACCGTTTCGCAGACTTGCCCGCTCGTATGGTGCAGAGCTAACCTATACTGAAATGATTTCTTCTGAAGCTTTTGTTCGAAACGGAAAAAAAACTCTCAACCTCTTAAAGACAGATTCAGAAGACTTCCCCACCGGAGTTCAGATTGTAGGATCGAAACCGCTCGTTATGTCGGAAGCGGCCAAAAAATTGGAGGATATGGGATTTATTTTGATCGATATCAACATGGGATGCCCTGCCCGCAAAATTATTAAGCAAGGGGCCGGTTCTGGTCTCCTTAGAGACGAAATCCAATTTTCCAAACTTATTCGTACTGTTATCAGCGCTGTTAGAATCCCCGTAACAATTAAGCTGCGCACTGGCTTAAGCGACCATGATGAAGAGTTGTTTGTTCGGTTTTTAAAAACAGCGGAACAGGAGGGGGTGAGCGCCATCACAGTTCACGGAAGGACTCAGAAACAGCTTTACAAAGGCGCTGTTGACCTGTCCCCCATTCGCTTGGCCAAAGAAACTGTTCGTTGCCCTGTGATAGGCAACGGCGACATCACAACAGGCGCTAAAGCGGCTCACATGATCCAGGAAACCGGTTGTGACGCGGTTATGATCGGTCGGGGTAGTCTCGGTAACCCTTGGGTCTTTAACGAGATAAATGCCTGTTTAAAAGGTAAAAAAATACCTCCAAAACCTGATTTGAGCAAGGAAGCAGAGGCTCTTACATGGCAGATGTCTCAAATGGTAGATTTTTATGGTGAGAAAATCGGTGTTTTACATATGCGTAAAATGGGCGGTTTTTATTTTAAAAATTTTCCGCATGCGGCAAATTTTAGAAAAAGAATTGTTCGAGTAAGCACTAAAAAGGAATTTATTGAAGCTGTCGAGGATTATAAAAATGGATTCCTATTATCCAATGGGTGAGCTGCTATTGGATTACTTCCCTCAAGCTCTGAATTGTTAGTACTTCAGGAATATTACAGGTACCTTCCCGGTCAAGAAAAAGGGCGTCAAGACCCGCGTTTTTAGCGCCGTAATAATCATCAGTTATACTGTCACCAATATGCAATGCTTCGCGAGGTAAAACACCTCCTTTGTCGCACGCTTTTTCAAAAATCCTAGAATCCGGTTTCGCATATCCAACGAGCGCAGAAACAAAGATTTCATCGAAACACTTATCCAATTTTAAATTAGCGCAAATCTCGATAAGCCGGTGATCCCAGTTTGAAATAATTGCCAAGTAATAGCCTTGGGCTTTAAGGTTGGTTAAGACATCGAAAACCTCATCAAATATTTTCCAGGTATTTTCTGAGGCGAAAGCATGATAAAGTTCATCAAAAAAATCATCAAATCGTTCTATTGGATCAACCAGACGAAAAACATCCCGCACCAGCTCTTTCCACCAACTCTTTTCTTCCTTTTCACTAACTCCCGTTTGTAAGGCCGCAAGGCCGTTTCGGTGGTTCCAAACCTGATAGAATACTTTGTTTAAGATCTTAGGGTCGATATCTTTTCCGTATTTTTTGGCGTAAAAGCTATAAACGTCTCCTACTGACGGAAAAGGTTTTAGAAGAGTGCCGCCCGCGTCAAAAAACAGGGCTTTAGTATGACGCTCTAGATGAGATTTTTTAGTGTTGTTCAAGGTAACGGCAGATTAAATTTTGAGCTGCTCTCAAATGGGATTTAGGTACGATCAAGCTGATGCCGGGAGGAACATTGCCTTGCAAATCTTTCTTAGCCTGCTCGACAATGACAACGCGAACATCCTCTTCTTCCAATCGGGCTTTGAGGCGATTTGCTTCTTCAGAATTTGCGGTTTCAAAAACTTGAACCCATGACTCCTGGGGTTTTGACTTTTCTTGATACCGTTTATAAATTTTTTTCGGGGGCGCATCCCCTTTGGAAGCTGTTTGAGAACGGTTTTTCTTTAACCAATCATACAGATAGGCAATTGCTACGATTAAAAGTGCTAATATTAAGAATAATCGAAACATTTTATTGTTACGGCGTCTTGATTAGCAATGAGCGCAGAATTAAGATGTTTTTTGACGCTTTTTAAGACGTTTTGCGCGTCTTTTTTGGCGCTTTCTTTTTTCGCGCCACTTCAAATCTCTCATTTATTACCGCCTTTTACTTGCTGAAGGAACATAGGCAGACCCACCCACAACCTCAAGCTTTTTACGGGCTTTTGAAGCGTAAGGCGATCTGCTGTGCTTACTTATCATGAACTTTAATAATTGAATTCCAAAGTCTTTTTGATCGAAAAGTTTTTCTGAGAAATGAAATCCCAGGTAAAAAATATCTTCCGGAGAAAGGATTTTCTCTTTTTTTATCTTATCGCATAAACCAAAGTTTTTCTGAGGAATTAAACTTTGGAATATCGGCAAACAAGGGTCCTGATTTCTTAACATCGCTGAAAAGTCTTTTTTTGAAGTTTTAATCATAACGATAGCTGATTGAAATTTAGCATCCTGATTATAAAGCAATGTGCCCGACAAAAGATTTAAAAGCATTTTGGCTTTATCATACTTCTTCTGCGTTTTAAAACCTTGAATCCGCTTCATGGTATTATCATAAGCATAGTCCGGATTAATTTTTCGAACTAAGGTGAAAAAAATCTTTGCTTTTAAACCTGAGTCCGTCAGATGCTTTTCGACTTTTTTATACATATCAGCAACTTGAGCCGGTTTCACACGGCTTCGGTCAATCGCGAGGAGATCTCCCACTCTTTCTGCCGCTTCGGGAGTGACAATGTTGTCCAGATTTTTAATAAGGTAATTTATTCCCTGCTCAGACTGTTCCAGCACCTTCTGTGCCTTTTCATGAAGAAACGAATCGCCGCCTACTAGCTGCATGGTAAGCTTTTCAAGGGCCACCTTCGAATTAAGTTGAGCTAATTTGCCTAAGGCGAAATTCTTAACCGCGTTATGTGGATTTGTTGTCATCAGTTCTAAGTAACTTTTTTCAAACTTCTTAAGGGCTTGAATGGGTTCCAAAATATTTAAAACATTTTGAACTATGTTGATATAGTCAGGCTCGGTCAAATATGTCAGTAAATTTTTCTGAATACTTTCATCAATTTTTCCTGTTAAAGGCAGCTTGCCTAAACTAATAAGTGCCGCGCGTCTTAAATTTGCCGTTCTTCTAGGATCCGAAAACCTCATAACAACATTAAGAGATGTTTTGAGTCCTAAGTACCCTAGAACAATAATAAACGAAGTAACCGCTTCTATATTTTTACTTTTATCCGCGAAACGAATATTTTCTCTGATAACGCTCTCAAAAAGTTTTTTATCTTTATCGTTATATTTCCGAATATTGTTTTTAATCTCGTAACAGACATGCTTCTTTAGATCTAGCGATTCGCCAATAACTACTTTGGCTAAAAATTCAAAATTACTGCGGTTGGGAACCCGGGTCAAAAGCGATATAAAGGACCTCTTTAAGATACCGTCATCAGTTGCTTTGTACTGTTTTTGTATTGTCTGTGAGACAGCTGATCCGAGGGATTCCAACGCTTTTAGAGCCTGCTCCTTAACAGACTCCTCATCCTTAAGAAAAGGAATGTAGTAATCTGTTAGATCCCGGGAAGGTTTCATCGTTAAAACGCTTAAAACCTTTCGGTTAAGGGCTATATCATTATCGGACAATATCTTATCAATTGATCTTAAAACGGTCCCCTTCAGCTGGCCTAACTCAGATAAAACACGGAGGCTTGATAGCTTAAGATCGATGTCGGCTGACTCGAGATACTTAACAAGTTTTTTAGAAGTTATATCCATAGAGTGAAGTATTATCTGTAAATTTCGGAAAGTTTCAAGCTGTAATATGCTTCTTATAGGCTTTTTTTACCCATTTTATAGCATCAGCCGTTGTAAAAACCTCTTCATTGAGCCTTTTTTCTTCTATTTGATCCAAAACACTACCTATTATAGGACCTTCCTTAATCCCAATTTTCAGAAGATCACGCCCAGTTATGAGTTTTTTGAAAGGTTTTGGCTTTCTTTTGAAACGCCTTAATTGTGTCATAATGAAACGATACTCAGAAAAATCCTTATTGCTACCCTCGATGTCTGCTCTTAAAAGCTCAACGGCCAGATCAAAGTAAGGGTTTGCCATGTAATTCTCTAGCCGGGTTAACCTCATATTGGAGGCACTAAACCACTTAAGGTGATTTTTGATCAGATATTCAGTCTTTTCAATTTCGTCCCGCGAAAACCGAAGGTGTTTCATGATTTTTTGCGCCGTCTTTGCGCCTTTCGTTTCATGACCATAAAAGTGAGTGCCTTTTTGATCAGTAAATCGACATGATGATTTTTCAATATCGTGTAAAAGAGCTGCCATCACAAGAGCTGTGTCTTTATTTTTGAGAGCCTTTAAAACCAGAGCGACATGATTAAACACATCCCCTTCCGGATGAAATTTCTTTGATTGCGCGACTCCCTTCATTTTTTCAGCCCCGGGCAAAAGAATCTTTAATAATCCGGCCTCAAGCAGCATTTTAAGCCCCTTATCCGGATTGTCTGATGAAAAGATCTTAATAAGCTCGTCACGAATCCTCTCAGCGCTTATCCTTTTAACCCTTTTAGCCGTTTTTTTTACAGCCTCCCATGTCGCTTTCTCGATCTTGAACCCCAACTGGGCACTAAAACGAATTGCACGTAAAACACGCAAATGATCTTCTTTAAATCGTTTAAATGGATCTCCAATGGTTCTGATTCTTTTTTTCTTAAGATCTTGAGTTCCTCCAACTAAATCAATAACTTGAGCGGTGAGAGGATCCATTAAAAGACCGTTAATTGTAAAATCCCTTCTCTTTACATCCTCTTCCATATTGGCCAGGCGAATTCCACTCGGCCGCCTTCCGTCATGGTAAGTTAGATCCTTACGAAAACTTGCGATTTCTACCGGCTTTCGGAATTCGGTGGTGATAATAATGCCAAATTTTTTCCCGATCATTAAATGTTTAGGGAAAAGTTTGGCTATTTGTTTGGGGGTAGCGTTTGTTGCGACGTCAAAATCTTTGGGCTTTCGACCTAATAAGAGATCTCTAACCGATCCACCAACCCAAAATGCTTCAAAACCAGTTCTTTGAAACCGTTTAATAACTTTTTTTGAGGGGGCGGCCTCCGCCGCGCTGAATTTTAATTTATTTTTTAACAACAATATCACCTGGCTTAACATCAGTTTTTATTTTGATACCGATTTCTTCATTCTTTCGGGCCTCATCCACGGGTATATGATTGATCTGCATTGAATTTATTTTTTCTTTTCCAAGTACCTGGCCTGAGCGGTGAATCTCAATTCTGTCCCCCACCCGCAATGGTTTTTCACAATGAATAACGCCAACTTGTATCTTTGTAAAATAATGAGTTATGGTCCCAATTCTTTCGTAGTGAACTTGCTTCGATGCGGAAGCTGTTTTTTTTACGAGCGTTCGCGGCGGGGCGGGCCTCCCGATAGGCTTTACTCGTAACGCCCGTCTTTTTACCGCAACTTTTGACTGTGTCTTACTTGATGGGCGAAGTGTCGGTCTTGTTATTTTTACTTGCCTTTTTTTGGCTGCCGGCTTTGGGGAGCTTGGTCTTTTCGTCTTCCTTTTCACCAATGTTTTTTTCCGGCGGGCGGATTTTTGAGTTTTCCTCCGCTTTTTAGGTGTTCTTTTTTTAGGTTTTTTCCGCCTTCGCTTTTTGTGTTTTTTTACAAAGCCTTCCAGCTGTTCAACAATCCAATCAAGCATCATACGCGCCACACCCCTATCTTTCTTTCTTTTGCCTGATACTCGGCACTTTTAAAAGATTCTAAATATTTTCCTTGGTAACGAGGATCTACCGCGGCATAACCCCGGCGAATAATTTCTAAATTCAATAGAATACGAATATCCTCGGTTAATAAATGAGAAGTCTCGATATCCAGCTTCTTTTTTGCCTCAATGAGATAAATATAGACGTGGCGGAGCTTTTTGGATTCGGCCCGGGGCGGCGGTTCCTCACCAAGATACTGAGCCTTAAAAAGCCGGAGAATGTAGGTAAACTCCTCGGGAAATTTCTCAAAAAAATTCTTAATCACGCCCCTTTTAGGAAGACTGTATTCCATAATTTCAATTTGAGAATCGGATAAAATATCCGCAATATAAGTCAGGGCTTCAGCGGTAAACTCGCTTCCCAAGTGTTCCGGATCTGTAATCTTATCGGTATTAACGCCAGCCAAAACCACGCGCTCTCCCGTTGAGAGAAGATAAATATCACCGCCGATGATCTCTTCAATTTCGATGTCCTGAGAGGCGTGAGCCGGAAACGCTAAAAACAGAACGAGGAAAGGGATAAGCAAAAATTTAATACGCATCCGGTGTGAATATGGTTAATGATTACTGTTTATGAAATACTTTTTTTATTAAACCGCCAAAAAAACTTTCGGGCTCTTTTTTCTCTGCGCCAAGTTTTTTTTGAGGAATTTTCTCTTTTTTCTTCTGGAGCGTGGTTGTTTTAATTTTTTTTTGCTTTGGGGTTATTTTAACGGTCTCATTCGGCTTTTTTGTTTCTTTTTTACCGTAAAACAACTCTTTCTCTAAAGAGGCGAGCTTCACTTCCTCTTTTTTAATATCGTGCTGACTAGTTTTAGACGTGTTAACTTTTGCCTTTTGAGCCTGAATCTCGGCGACAGACCTAACCCTCACTTCTCTTTCGGCAAAAGAAAGATTTGAAAATATTCCAATAATCAAAAAAATAAAAAGTATGTTTTTTTTCATTCACCCATCACCTTTATTAAAACTCTTTTTCTTCTTTGACCGTCAAATTCCGCGTAGTAAACCTGCTGCCATGGACCAAAATCAAGTTTAGCATCGGTAACAGGGACTATCACTTCATGGCCTACAAGCAAACTTTTTAAATGACTATCACCATTAGTCTCACCCGTCCGATGATGCCGGTAACCGTCTTGATATGGCGCTAACCCCTCGAGCCATTCATCAATATCCTGAATCAGACCGCTCTCGGCGTCGTTCACGTAAACACCGGCCGTTATATGCATAGCTGAAACTAGGACCATTCCTTCCCGGATTCCGCTTTTAGCTAACGCGGCTTCAACCTTATCCGTTATATTGATATACTCGCGATGTTTCTTGGTGTTAAACCAAAGATGTTCCGTGTATGACTTCATCGCTATAAAAGTTCAGCAGCCAAGGAAGCAATGTCACTTCTTTCGTTTTTAACAAAAAACATATTCCCAAACGCATTCTGCCCTTTTAATTTTTCAACCGCGTAAGTAAGTCCGTTTGATGAGGCGTCCAAATACGGATTATCAATCTGAAAAGGATCACCGGTTAGAACCATTTTGGAACCGGGGCCCACCCGCGAAATAATCGCTTTAACTTCATGCGGGGTTAGATTCTGAGCTTCATCAATAATAATGAATTGCTTCGAAATACTGCGGCCTCTCATGTGAGTAACAGCTTCCATTTGGAGAATACCGTTATCAACAAGGGCCTCCGCACCTTCTGTTTTACCCCGCCTGTGATCCAGGATAAATTCCATATTGTCAAAAATAGGGAGCATCCACTGAGAAATCTTTTCATCCTTTGTTCCCGGCAAGTATCCGATATCCTTACCAAGCGGCATAATGGGGCGTGAAACTAAAATACGGCGATAGGCATTTTCGTCAATCACCTTGCGAAGAGCTGCCCCCATCGCAAGCAGTGTTTTTCCTGTTCCTGCCTGCCCTAAAAGCGTTACGAGCCGGATATTATCATTCAACAACAGCTCAGAAGCCATTGCCTGCTCTTTATTGCGGGGCCTAATGCCGTAAAGATCGATATTCTCGGCATTCAGTCTAATAGCCGCCTTTTTCTCAACCGAATAACGTCCGATAGCGCTATGCTTGTCATCTTCCTTATCTTTTAAAAGAATCATTTGGTTAGCATAAAGATCCGCACCTGTAATTTCGAGGCGTTCATTTTTAAGGAAACGGTCCAGATCATCCGAATCAACTTCCGTCTCCTTCCAGCCCGAATACAGTTTTGCAAAATCTACTTTTTGCTTTTCAAAGTCCATCGCAGGAAGCCCTAAGGCATCCGCTTTAATGCGGGCGCTAATATCCTTCGAAACAAATATAACGCGCCTACCTTCCGACTTATAAATTTTTGCCAAAAGAACAATTCGGTTATCAATTTTCGCAAGGTCTAAACCGAAGGTTTCACCCTCTATCATGCGGGTGCTGGTCGTAATCAAGCCGCCGCCTTCCAGCTTAACGCCCTGCTGCGGGCTGCCCCCCCGCCGCCGAAGGGCATGGGTACCGGGGCTAGCCTCCCGGGCATTGCGGCCCCGCTCATCTGAACTTCTCTTAAACTTATCCAACTCCTCAATGACATCCATCGGAATCATCACTTCATTATCGGTGAAAGAAGTTAGAGCGTCGGGATTATGTAAAATAACATTGGTATCCAATACAAACATTTTTTTATTACTAGTGCTAGTTGCCATCCTATTATCCTTTAATTAACATTTCGAATTTGAATATCTTCCCGATGGAGCGATGAGTCCGCGAGTAAGATCACTTTACTTTTGTTATTTTTTTCAAACTGTCTCAAAGTTTCCCGGTCTTGCGATAGAATTCGACTTGCCACCTCGGGGTTAACCGACACCTCAAGAGTCTTGTGTTTTACGCCTTGTAAATTTTTTCGAATTTTTCTAAAGGTTTCAACCACCATCGAAGCTACTGATTTAACAGCACCTTTTCCATCACAATAACTGCAAGGATCATACACAGCACTTTCTAATGACGGTCTGATTCTCTGCCGTGTCATTTCAACCATACCAATGTTTGAAAATGGCAATGTATTGGTTTTGGCCCGATCTTCCTTTAGGGCTTCGTAGAGCTCTCGATACACTCTTTTCCGGTTCTCATATATCTCCATATCAATAAAATCGATAATGATGACACCGCCCAAATCCCGCAACCTAAGCTGCCTGGCAATCTCGCGAGCCGCATCCACATTAGCCCGGTAAACAGTTTCTTCAAGATTTCTTTTACCGGTGAATTTCCCTGTATTCACATCGATCGAAACTAATGCTTCAGTCTGTTCGATTACTAAATGAGCACCGCATTTTAAATGCACTTTTCTTTGAAATGTTTTTCCAATTTCTTTATTAACTTGAAATTTATCAAAAAGTGGAACCGGTTCCTTGTGATGCTCCAGGTTAACTTTGTGACCCGGTAAATAAAGCCTCAGGAATCGCAATACCTGCTGGTAAGTCTCCTTATCATCAACAATAATCCGCTCGATATCTTCGGTGAAATAGTCCCGAATAATACGCTCCACCAGTGAAAACTCCTGGTGAATGAGCGCCGGGGCTTTTTTGCGTTTAATTGCGTTGCGTATTTTTTTCCAAAGCTGTGTAAGATACTTGATATCTCGAATGAATTCCTTATCACTCTTACCTTCCCCCGCGGTTCTAACGATAAAACCGGCATCCTCAGGTAATTCAATTTGTGAAAAGATACCTTTAATACGATCCCGTTCGCTCCGGCTTTCAACCCGTTTTGAAATACCAAATCTTCGGTCGCCCGGCATCAACACCAGGAATCGGGCTGGCAATGAAAAGTGGGTTGTGATACGCGGCCCCTTATTGCGGATTCCCTCTTTAACAACCTGTACTATTATTTCTTGGCCTTGCTTTAAAACTTGATCAATATTAACACGGCGTTTTCTCGAGTTCCTTTCGCCGGAGTCATCGATACTCATCTCCTCATCCAGCGGATTTGCAAGAGCATCATCAACATAGAGAAAGCCGTCTTTTGCCGTCCCTAAATCGACAAAGGCGGCACCCATCCCTGGGATAATTGATTTTACAACTCCTCGATAAATATTCCCGAACTGCTTAAGGGCCTCGTCGCGTTCAATGAAGAATTCTTCGAGATACCCTTCGTTGAGAATCGCAACACGCTTCTCGCCGGCTTCCCGGCTAATTAAGATTTCTTTTTTCATATTCCACCTCTAATAACATCCTTTGGTTAAAACACCTGATGATGAAGCGTTTCGAACATTCGGGCACGGTGCTGAGGCAGAAAGTAATCTCTTAATTGATTTCTGCTGCAAAGAAAGGCAATCTGACTTGTTGAATATCTGAAAAATTCAACCAGTTTGCAGAATTGTTGTATCAAATCTGTAAAGCTACCCATTGATAACTTTTTATGTCCTTGTAACTGTTTGCCTTACGCTCAATGTTTTGAAACGTCTCATCATTAAAAGAAATCAGGCAACTGACCTAATTTCTTACTAGCAAGTATTTGTAATTTCCGGAGCTCGATCCTAATTACGCGTCGATCGGGTCTCCCGAAACATCGTTTAAACGAATAATTCCGGTCTCATCAATATAAAAAGTATGATAGCCGGTTAAATATTTAAAATACGGTTTTGAAACAATTGAAAACTTGTCACCATCGCCTTTCTCGTACACAAATAAATAGCCCAGCTGCTTCTCGGCCGTCATCTTCGGTCCGATTAATGGCGGGTTGGTTTTGGTTAATTCGCTAAGTAAATCAGGATACACTGGGGGCCGATGAGTTTTTTTATAAAGCTCATTGGCCTCATATAGAGCCCTTAGCCTGCTTTTGATTAAATTTTCAGTATCTGCAAATCGAAAATTTAGGTAACTAGGGACAATCATCAGCAGTAATAAAGCGATAATACAAAATATAACAATAACTTTTTTTACCATCTAATGCCCCTTAGCGCATTGGTTCTTACTACCAATCACAATATAAGCTGTAATTCTGCCCGACATTAGACTAAAAATCAAGTGTAACTTAAGATGTGATAAAGGGTTACGCCTCAGAACCAAGAGCTAAGATCTGAGAGTTGAGAACTGCTCTAACCTCTTACCTGGTAAAGAGATAGCTCAGCGGACAAGAGCCGCACTGGGCTTTGGTCCGGCAATATTTCTTTGCCAAAACCACCAGAAGAGCATGGTATTCATTGTAAAGCTTGGTAGATTTTCTCACACTAACCCTAAACATACGCTGAATCTCATCGTATGAAGCCTTATCAAAACATAAGCCGTGGCGGCTTAGGATTCTTTTGGTGTACGCATCCACAACAAAAACGGGCCTATTTAATGCGTATAAAAGAATCGAATCGGCCGTTTCAGGTCCTATACCAGATACATCCAAAAGTTTTTGCCGGATTTTATCGGTTGAATATTTTCTTAAGGACGATAAATGATTGTCGGACGACTCTTCTTTTAAAAAATCTAAAAAGGAACGTAATCTTTTCGTTTTAACATTAAAAAAACCAGCCGGTTTTATCAGCTTTGACAGCTCAGAATTTTTAATCTTGTGGAGCACGCTCAAATTTAGTACTTTTTTAGCTTTTAAATTTTGTATCGCCTTTTCTACGTTTTCCCACGCAGTATTTTGAGTCAAAATAGCGCCAATTGCTGTCTCTAATGGCGTCCGGGCCGGCCACCAATACTGCGGCCCAAACTCCTTGTATAAGCGCTTATAAATCTCTTTTAAAACTTTTGGCTTTTTTTTGGTTTTACTAGCCACTAACCACTGCTCACTATCCACTTGCTAATTTAAAAGTTTCCAGCGCTTCATATCCATCGGGCCCCGCAGGACTTTTATAAAGCTTGATTTCAGAGGCAAAAAACTCCTCGCCCGAAAGAGCCCAAACCTCCTCCACTTTCTTAATATCCTCAGCGCGTAATCGAATCGGCTCTTTAAATCTTGCTAAGGTCGCATGCGGAATATAATCCCGCATTTCAAGTGAAAAACCATTTTGAGAATAAGAGTTTGATAATTGTTTTTGCAACATCATTAATTCGTCTAATTTCTTAATTCCCCACCAAAGAACTCTTGGGGCTTTTTTGTTTGGAAAAAATCCGAGACTTTCCAGTTGAAGTCGAAAGTTTAGTGTATTCACCGTAATATTTTTTGTTAGATTTATAAGCTCATTGATTTGAGAGACAGATAATTTATTAAAAAAGTGAAGCGTGAAATGAATTGTCTTAAAATTTACCCATTTAGCATCATCCGGAAAAGGATTGAAAAAGTTAAATGCTGAAGCAATCCGCTCACCAAGAGTCCGGGGCAACTGAATCCCAGTAAAAACTCGGTATTCTTTTAAGGGGTCCAACTCTCCCGTTTTATGCATACTTTGACAAAAGCCCTAAAGCTTCGCGACATGCGTCCTGGCGAATTTTGTTTCGAGAACCTTTGAAAATGTATTTTTTGACAATAATCCGCTTTTTAGCGGCAAGACTGATAAAAACAAGCCCAACAGGTTTTTTCTTAGTTCCTCCGCGTGGCCCAGCAATTCCCGTAACTGAGAGCCCGTAGTCTGTTTTTAAAATTTTTCTAACACGGAGAGCCATTTCTCGTGCCGCCTGACGGGAGACGGCTCCATATTTTACAATCACTTTTTTAGGAATTTTAAGCAGAGTGATTTTTGCCTGATCAGAATAAGTAACACAGCTTCCCGCAAAAATCTCTGATGAACCCGAGATCTCAGTAATAATTTTTGATATCAGACCGCCTGTGCAGCTTTCCGCTAAAGCGATGCTTTTTTTCTTTTGTTTTAGCGAGCTAGAAATTTTCTTAAGAAGCTGCAAGGAAGATCTTTTCTTCATCTTTTTTAATTTAAATTTTTAACTAATAAATACCCTAAATGTAGAAGCTGTAAGGTAATATTGGCAAAGACTCCGGCCAACACATCGTCAAGCATCACTCCCCAACCGCCCTTAACTGTCTCCGATTTCCTGATCACGAGCGGCTTTGTAATATCAAAGAGTCTGAATAAGACAAATCCGGCAATATAGAAGAATAGTGTTTTAGGGATAAATAAAAGGGTAACCATCATTCCGACCACTTCGTCAATAACGACAATTTGAGGATCTTCTGCCCCTGTTTCCTCGGCCGTTAAGCGTGACGCCCAGACACCCGTAAAGAAAAAAATGATGATCGCTACAAAAAGAAAATGGTCATTCAATAATAGGGCGAGCAAAAAACCAAGGAGCGAGCCTATTGTCCCTGGCGCATAAGTAGAATAGCCGACTCCGCAGCAGGTTGAAATCAGCCGGTGAATTTTCATGAATTATTTTTAAGATTTCGAAGAAAAGAAACCCCAGAAAGTATTGTTAAAAGAACGGCAATCATTAAAAAAACGTACTGAGCAATTAAAAATATTTCGGTTATACCCGTGGGCCAATTGGTCCAGGTAGCAAAATTATCCCGTGTCAGCAGATAAGCAAAACTTACGGCGAGCGAGACCATTTGTGAAGTAGTTTTAATTTTACCCAACGACTCGGCTGCGAGCACAACGCCTTTCCGTAAACAAACAAGGCGAATAACTGTCAGTAAAATTTCACGCACAGCAATAATTATCACCCAGATTATCGAGTAGAGGCCTAGGTGGCTATAGGTCAACATAACGCCCAAGATGAAAAATTTATCAGCGATTGGGTCTAGAATTTTTCCAACCACGGTAACTTTGCCCCAACGCCGCGCTAACCAGCCGTCATAGAGATCGGTAATCCCTGCAATAAAAAGTACCAGCAATGCTATGAGACGGCTTGGAAAACCAATGGAATTCCATAACAGAACTATTCCAATAAAAGCAAATATAAATCGGCAATACGTTATAAGATTGGGTGTTATCATTTTTCTACTCTTTCATCGCCCCTCTAACATCGTAAGGGCCAGCGCTTCTTATCTCAACATCAACAAAGTCCCCATTTTTTAACTTTTTTGATGATTTGACAAAGACTTTTCCATCAATTTCTATGGCGTCGCGATAAGTGCGGCCTTGGGCAACACCTTTCGAATTGGTCGGAATATCAATTAAAACCTTTACCTGACTTCCAATTAGTGAGCGGTTCGCACTATAAGAAATTTTTTGCTGAAGTCGCATCAATTCATCCCGTCTCTTTTCGGCAAGTCTTTTTGACACCTTTTTTTTGAGCTTAAAAGAAGGGGCTGACTCCTCATCGGAATAACAAAACACGCCTACTTTATCAAACCTTGTTTTTTCTACAAATTTCATGAGGCATTTAAAGTCTCGGGCGTCTTCCCCTGGAAATCCTGTAATAAAACTTGTCCGGATTATAATGTCCGGTATCTTGGTTTTTATTTTTTCAATTAATTTAACCGTTCGACTTTGAGTGATGCCGCGCTTCATTTGCTTTAAAACCCCATCACTTGCATGTTGCAGCGGTAAATCTAAATAATGACATACGTGCTTACTTTTTTTAATTACTTCGATTAGCTCATCTGTAATGCGGCTTGGATAGCTATAGAAAAGTCGAATCCAAAAATCTCCGGGCAATCCGTCCAGCGAGCGGATAAGTTTGGGAAGCTGAGGTTTGTGATGGGTATCCATTCCATAATAAGTAATGTCCTGAGCAATCACATTAATTTCTTTTACCCCCTCCCGAAGCATGCGCCGCGCTTCATTTAGAATTGGATTAAGCGGCCTTGAGCGATAATGCCCCCTGATTTCAGGAATTGTGCAAAAAGAACATTTATGGTTACAGCCTTCAGAAATTTTTAAATACCGGCTATGCGGATAACTTACATTAAAACGTTTGATGTTTTCATTGTAGGGATTGCTGGGCTTTTTTGTTTTGTAGATTCCCCTTCCTTTTAGGAGAGACTGAATTGTGGGAACAATCTCATCCAGCGCACTACTTCCCAGACAAGCATCAACCTCGGGTATTTCCTCTTTTAATTCTTTGCCGTATTTTTGAGGAAAACAACCCGTGACAACAAGTCCTCTAATTTTCCCTTTTTGCTTTAAATCAATTAATTTAAAGATATGGTCGATTGTTTCCTTTTTGGCATCATCAATATAAGCACAGGTGTTAATTAAGGCAATATCGCAATCGTAAGCAGAACGAGCTACGCGGAAGTGTTCCTTGATTAAGGAACCCATCATTAATTCGCTATCAACTAAATTTTTAGGGCAACCGAGACTGATGAGACCGACACTAATTTGCCGGTTGGAGGTCATAACTGAAAGCCGAGATATTCAAAAAGATATTCGTAGAACCGGCGCGCTGTGTGCGTGAGTGATTCCGCGAAAAGCTTTGTTTCCTCTTTTATTTTTTTAGGGTCAACATATCCCTTAACCTTTTTGAGTTCAGCAGCATTTTTCTTGAGCCAGGTCGCTACCATTTTTTCATCAACTTCAAAATGAAATTGAAAGCCGTATGTCCATGGATTCATTCGAAATGCCTGGTTGGGGTAAATGAGACTGCCAACGAGAGACGGGACATCCTTGGGAAGCGTCATTCCATCTTCGTGCCATTGAAAAAGTGTTGATTCACTTTCAAAGCCAATCAAAAGCGGATCCCGCATCCCTTCGCGCGTGAGCCTTAAGGAATACCAGCCTATCTCTTTAACAGGGCCTTTATAAACACTTCCGCCAAAAGCCGCGGCCATTAGCTGAGCTCCCAAACATATACCAACAAGAGCAACCTTCCGCTCATAAGCTTTTTTAATAAATTCAATTTCTTCCTCTAGAAAAGGATATTTTTTAATATTGGTGACCGAATAGGGGCCTCCGTAGATAAAAATACATGAGTATTTTTCAGGATTTTTGGGAAACGAGGGTTTTTTAGGATTTACGTCATGATATTGAAAAGGGATCTTATTTTGCTTTAAAAAACCTTCCAAAGTTCCCATATGTTCATGGGTGACGTGGCGAATTGCGAGAACAGGCTTAGAGCCTTTAGCCCCTTTTTTAGTCAAGGAGGGTAGCTTCTGGGTTTTCTTCTTTTTACCCTTCTTAAACATGGTTTTTTTGGATTTTGGCGACATAGAACGCGCATTATACCAAAAAAAAGAATAAATAAAAGGTGTATTTTGGAGGCTTTATCAGTTAAATGGCCTGAAAATCAAAAAAATACAACAAAAGTTATCAATATTCAGCGGTTTCTTGCTCACGGCCGATCAAGATCTCACGAGGCTTTGCACCCCTTGGTGGGCCCACAATCCCCTCCTCCTGCATCATATCCATAATGCGGGCTGCTCGGGAGTAGCCTAGGGCGAGACGCCTTTGAAGAGTTGAAACAGATGCCTGCTGCATCTCAATCACAACCTTAACTGCCTCATCATAAAGCTCATCCTTTTCCATGCCGGAAAAAGCTGCTCCGCCGGCCTTCTGGGTCTCGGTTAAATTTGTTTCATAATCGGGTATTTCACACCCCTTCAGATGATCAATAACCTCTTTAATTTCCTTATCGGTGATAAAAGTACACTGGGCTCGTTTTGGCTTAGGGGCACCGGGCGGCTGAAACAGCATATCACCCTTTCCGATCAGTTTGTCGGCCCCACCCGTATCCAAAATAACCCTTGAATCAACCTTTGAGGTGACCTGAAAAGCAATCCGAGCCGGTAAATTTGCCTTTATAACACCCGTGATAACATCCACACTCGGCTTTTGGGTTGCAAGTACAAGATGAATCCCGACAGCTCTTGAAAGTTGAGCTAGACGCTGAATAGTCGTTTCAACCTTATCACGAGCCACCAGCATCAAATCAGCCAATTCATCAATAACTACAATAATATACGGCATTTTTTTAGGAATCAGTTTATCACCCAACATCTCACCTTCGATTGGTTCCCGCTCGTTAAATGCACTAATATTACGGACTCCAACAGCAGCTAATAGGTTATATCGATTTTCCATCTCCAGAACAACCCCTTGAAGAGTTGCTGCGGATTTTTTTGAATCCGTTACAACCGGCATCAGCATGTGAGGTAATACATTATAATTAGCCATTTCCACCATTTTTGGATCAATCATAACGAAACGTAAATTCTCAGGCGAATGGGTATAGATAAGTCCGGTTATGATTGCATTCATACAAACTGTTTTTCCGCTTCCAGTCGTACCTGCCACTAGAAGATGGGGCATGTCCGCCAGATCCGCGATCAAGGGAGCGCCGTTAGCCTTTTTTCCCAGCATAAGCGGTAAGCGATACTTCTTTTTAGCTTCCTGATAATAATCAAGCTCGAGAAGCTCCCGCATTGTCACTGTTGCCTGTTTTGTGTTGGGCACTTCAATACCGACCGCTGACTTCCCCGGAATGGGTGCAATAAACCGAATGCTGGGTGACTTCATGGCGAGCGCCAAATCATCACTCAAACAGGTTATTCGATTCACTTTAATGCCGGGTGCGGGCAAAACCTCATAACGGGTTATCACCGGCCCCTGTTCAACTTCAACGACTTTTGCTTCAACGCCAAAATCTTGAAGGGTGCGCTCAAGAAGTTTTGAGTTTTCAACCATATCATCATCACTGGGCCCTGACTGCTTCGGTTTTTCAAACAAATTTATCGGTGGGGTTGTGTAAGGTTTTTTAGGAGGCACTGGCGCTTCTTTTTTTTCCTCTTCGAGCGGCTTTGCTTCATTTGCCTCAGGGGCATTATCAGGTTTTGACGATTTAATGTCGGTCTTTTTGACTTTTGGCTTAGTCTCAGAAATTTCTTTCACGGTCTCTTCGCGCGGCGCTTTAATTTCTCCTTTCTTATCTGCTTTTTTCTTTAGAAAATTTTGAAGCATTTCTTTTCTGCGCTCATGTTCCTTATGAGCTTCCTCATTCGTCTGAGGCGCCTGACTGGACGCGTATTTTTTAATCTTAAGTTCGGGAGGAGGTTGTCTAAAAAGAGACCCTGTCTTTTCCTCCTCTTCCAATTCTTTTTGGGCGCGAACCTTGTTTTTTTCAGCTGATAGATTCGCTTTTCTTAAAATAGAAACGAGTTCACTTTTTTCTTTAGGCTTAACCTTCTCTGGTTTCAATTTTCTCTCGGTAAACTTTGGCAGGTGCCAATCGATCTCACCTATAGCCTCAAAGCTGCCTTTTATTTTTCTACCGATAAAAGCAAAGAGGGTCCAGGCGGCAAGTGCCAATAATTTAAGCAGTGGAAACATTAAAAATTCGGTCGCCAAAATAAACGAAAGAAAAAGAAGGAAGCCCGAGATGCAAAATCCGCCAACAGTTCCAAAATAAGTTTCAAAAATTTTAGCAAAATAAAAACCGACATACCCACCATTGTTAAAGCGCCCTTCCCCTTCTCCCAGGAGCGCCATAAAACCAGAGGCCGCGAACATGAAAATAAAAAATCCGACAAGTTTCAAAAATTTCTTTTCGGGTACTCGTTGAACAAAGAAAGAGCAGGACCAGAAAAATAAAAGAAAAGGTATTGAGTAAGCGCTCATACCCAAGGCAAAAACAAGGTATTGAGCCAAATAAGTACCAATAATACCGGTTGAGACGGCAGTAGTCGTTTCGGATTTGGTGAAAATAGGATGGTTTTCAGGGTTGAATGTTACCAGACTGATAACAAGAAAAATGCTGGCCAATAACAAAATTAGCCCGATTATTTCGTTAAATATCGCTTTCCGCTTAGTAGCTTTACTTTGACTT
>CAZLUT010000017.1:28674-29829 GCA_964562805.1 uncultured bacterium
CATTAGTGAACCCCCGTGGAACCAAAACCTCCTGTGCTTCTTAGTGTTGCATCCAATTCATTTTTTGGTTCCCATTGAATTTTTTCAACTGGACACAAAACCATTTGGGCGATACGCATCCCTCTTTTTATAACGGCATTTTCTCGGGACAAATTAATCATTATTATCTGAATTTCTCCCCTGTAATCCGCATCAATTGTGCCAGGGGTATTCAAGAGGGTTAGACCTTGTTTGATGGCAAGTCCGCTTCGGGGTCTAATTTGAATTTCGTGCTTTTGAGGGATACTTACCTTTAAGCCGGTCGGTATCAAGGCGCGCTCAAGCGGCTTAATAACAATCGGCTCATTTTCAGGAACCGCAGCTAAAACATCCATTCCACTCGAACCTTCAGTCTGATAGCTCGGTATACTAAGACCTTCAGCGTGCGGAAGCTGAGTGATAGGGATAGAGATCGGACTCATCGGTATCTCACCTCACAAATCAAGATTTTTTGACGGCTTTTAGAGGGACTATTCGGCTGGAGGTGCCGGAGTTTCTTCTTGAGTGCCCAGCTCTTTTGCAGCAGCTTTCATACTCAAACTAACTCGACCTCTTTCCATTCCGATAACTTTTACCTTAACAACATCGCCCTCTTTAAGGTACTCATCGATTTGTTTCACAAATCCGTCGGCAATTTCTGAAACATGAATCAAACCATCTGTTCCCGGTAAAATCTCACAAAAGGCGCCGAAAGGCATAATCTTACGGATAACACCCTGATAAATTTGTCCCATCTCAGGCTCAGCCGTAATCTCACGCACCTTAGCTAATGCAAGATCACCTTTTTCTTTGCTGATTGAGGCAATATTAACGGTTCCATCCTGTTCAACATCAATTTGACAACCAGTGTCTTCAATCAGCTTTTTAATAATCTTGCCGCCTGGGCCGATTACATCTCTAATTTTGTCGGTATTAATTTTAATGGATATGATGCGCGGTGCGTGTTCAGATACATCATCACGCGACTTTGAGATCGCTTCATTCATCAATTTAAGTATATGAAATCTTGCGTTCTTCGCATCTTCGAGGGCTTTACGCATTATTTCCATCGTAATCCCGCCGATTTTAATATCCATTTGAAGGGCTGTGATAACATTAGAAGTTACTGCAACCTTA
>CAZLUT010000018.1:0-28593 GCA_964562805.1 uncultured bacterium
ATTGTTAGTATTGTTAGTATTGTTAGTGGTGTTAGTGGTGTGTGTAACGGTAGCAGTGGTAGTAGTTGTTATTGTAGCAGTAGTAGTAACAGAATTAGTTAGTAGGTGGTAGGTGGTAGAAACCAGCGATCCTGCAATGCATTTAGACGAGCCGCTTGATATCTAGTATTTTATTAAGCTTTTTAGGTGGAATAAGGCCCTCTTCCAAGACCACTTCCCTAATAGTTTTTCCCTCTTTATAAGCTTTTTTGGCTAATTGAGCAGCTTTGTCGTAACCAAAGGCGGGCACAAGGGCTGTCGAAAGCATAAGGCTTTTTTCGATCGAGGCCTCACAAGACTTCTTATTGGCTTTAATCCCATCAACACATTTTGCGCGGAAAACATTTGATACGTTTGCTAACAACCGAACAGATTCCAGTAAATTAAAGGCTATTACGGGCATCATGACATTGAGCTGAAAATTTCCGGATACCCCCGCTACCGTTACCGCTGTGTCATTGCCAATCACCTCAGCAGCAACCTGCATAACTGATTCCGCGATAACAGGGTTTACCTTTCCCGGCATAATTGATGAGCCTGGCTGCACTTCGGGTAAAATAATTTCAAAAAATCCAGCTCGGGGACCACATCCTAGCCACCTGATATCATTGGCAATTTTCATTAAAGAAACTGCTGTGGTTTTAAGCGCTCCGCTCACTTCAACACAGGCGTCTTTCGCACTTTGGGCTTCAAAATGATTTTTAGCCTCCACGAAGTTGTCTTTTAAAGTTCGATTGAGATCACGGCACACTTCTTTCGCAAAACGGGGGTGTGCATTAATACCTGATCCCACGGCTGTGCCTCCGATAGGAAGCTCTCTGAGACTCGGAAATGTTTTTTCCAGCCTTTTCCCAGCAAGCTCTATTTGGCGGGCAAAACCGGAAAATTCCTGGCCCAAAGTAATAGGAGTCGCATCCTGCAGATGGGTTCTTCCTATTTTATAAACATTTTTAAATTGTTTTGCTTTTCCCCGAAAAGATTTTGAAAGGTTTTGAAGCGCGGGCAAAAGTTCCTTTTTAATCTCAAGCAAAACGGCTGCGTGAATTGCCGAAGGAATTACATCGTTGCTGGATTGACCCTTATTCACATGATCATTTGGATGAATCTTTTTGCCGCTGGATCTCTTGTTGGCTAAATTTGCAATAACTTCATTTGCATTTGTGTTGGTCGAAGTGCCCGAACCGGTTTGAAAAATATCTACCATAAATTGATCGTCACACGCTCCGTCTCTTACTTTTTTGGCGGCTTTAGCAACAGCACCTGCTTCCCCTGCTTTTAATTGTTTCAGTTTGAGATTAGCGCGAGCTGCTGAAAGCTTAATCTGCCCGAGCGCTTGAATAAAAGAACGGGGGAATTTTCTTCCGCTTATCGGAAAATTTAGGATAGCCCGGCCGGTTGAAGCTCCATAAAGAGCGTCTCCTGGAATTTTCATAGGTCCCATAGAGTCATATGCGGTCCGGGTTTTTGTCTTTTTTTTTGCCATTTAAATACCTAACCCTACTTTATCTTTAACCATTTTTAATACTTTTTGCGCGGTCGACCGGACTCTGGCCGAACCTTCTTTTAATAATAAATCGATCTGTTTTGGGTCACGCGTAAGCTTCTCATATTCTGCTTGAATTGGCTTCAAGCCTTCTACCACAACTTCACCAACTTCTTTTTTAAGATCTCCATAACCCTTGCCATCAAAATGAGTTTCGATCTTCCCTCTTTCCTCGCCTGTAAAGGCTTGATAGATACTTAAAAGATTAAATACACCCGGTCTCTTCTCATCAAATTTAATTTCGCGCCCTGAATCAGTTTGAGCTCTTTTTATTTTTTTGAGTATTTCTTCAGGCTTATCCAAGAGCCCTACCGCGTGACCCTGCTTATCTTCACTCTTGCTCATTTTCTTTGTAGGGTCATCAAGCCCCATGATACGAGCGCCCACCTTGGGCATAGTAGCTTTTGGTAATTTAAAAGTTTCTCCATATAAGTTATTAAAACGACCAGCAATGTCCCGCGCTAGCTCTACGTGCTGCATTTGGTCTTCCCCTACCGGAATTAAATCGCTTTCATAAAGTAAGATATCGGATGCCATTAATATCGGATAATCAAAAAGTCCAACGCTTGCCGATTCTTTCTGCTTTTCGGATTTTTCTTTAAACTGCGTCATCCGGTTCATCCATCCCATGGGAGTCATGCAATTTAGTATCCAGGTCAACTCGGTGTGTTCTGGCACATCAGATTGAACAAAAAGGGCTGATTTTTTAGGGTCAATGCCTGAAGCGAAAAGGAGTCCGGCGGCTTCTCTAATGTTTTTACGAAGCTCTTTTGGGTCTTGCCGTACGGTTATGGCATGCAGATCAACAATGCAGAAAATATTGTCGTATTCTGCTTGTGAGACAACCCAGTTTCGAATAGCCCCCAAATAATTTCCGATATGAAAATTACCCGTCGGCTGAATTCCTGATAATACCCGCTTTTTCATAGTGGGAGGATTATAGCATAAAGAGGGGCTAGGTCTAAGATCTGAGATCTGAGGGATCACTTTCTCTTAGTTCTTGGTTTTTAGATCTTAATTCTGTTTTCTGCTATACTCCTCCCATGATACAAAAACTCATTGCTCAAGCATTAGATCTTACTCAAAAGGGAAAATCCAAAGAAGCGATTAAAATTTTAGAGTACGCTTCCAAAACGGAGCCAAAAAATGTAAATCTCCTTTATTATCTGGGCTTTATTTACCGCTCGCTTAATGATTTTGAAAATGCCCAAAGTTACTATTTAAAAGCCTTGGGACTTGCTCCTAATAATGCCGACATTTATTGCGCCCTAGGTGTGGTTCATCAGCAGAAAAAAGAATTTGATTTTGCGATTCAAAATTTTGAAAAGGCTATAAAATTAAATCATTATCTTGTAGCCGCTTACAATAGCTTGGGCTTTACTTATAAACTAATGGGAAGGCTTAATGAGGCTTTAGATATTTACGGGCGGGGGATGGATATACTGCGGGAAATTGAGCAAAAAGAAAATCAGCCCTTAAATAAAACTCTTGATTATTCAGTGCTTTGTAATAACACGGCAACGATCTTAGCAGAGCTCGGAAATTTCGCGCAAGCGGAGGAGCTATTTGAAGAATCAATTTCTTTTAAACCGAAGGGCGCTGATTACAAAGCTCCTCAACTTGGGCTTGAAAAATTAAGATCTAAGTAATTTGCTTATGCTGCTTTGGCTAATTCAAATCCGGCTTGGTATTCTTTAACTAATTCGGCGAGTTTCTGGGTGAGATCAAGAACAAAATAACCCTTCTCATCAACGACAATACCTTCAAGTCTTCCATCATTAATAAGGTAAGCAATAGCAGCTGTCAGCGTCCCTGTCTGATCTTTTTGATAGCGAAAACGTAAGTTGTTGGTTCTTTCCCCTGCATCAACATCTTTTGATAAATGAATGATTTTTTCAGGATAGTCTTTGCTGTGTATACCATAAAGACCTTCCTCATCACCAAAATAATACTGAACGCCTTTTTTGATTTGCGCGAGGTCGGGGCTAACTTCAGCTAAGGTTAGTCCGGATTCTTTCCCTCCATAAACAATTACACCCACCTGCCCTCTTAAAACGTAAAAAAGCAATTCATCTAAATCCTTTTTTGATAAATTCTTTAAATCTTCTATATGAATAAATGTTCTGAGGGGCGCTTTTACTTCTCTTTCAATATCCGCCCGAAGCTGCGCAGAAGCTTGGTAACCAAGGCTTTGGGCTGTCACACTCGGCGCTTGCATCTGGTATGCCCTAATATTATCTGGCAGGCCTTCAACCGGCTTTAATTGCTCTAAAATTCCTTTATCCGTCAATCTTGCATCATCAAGGGAAGAATTGATTACAAAAACCGCACCGGGCTTTAAGGGACGCATAAGTAATTTTGTTTCAAATTCTTGACGCATTTTGGGCGTTTGCTCTTCGCCAAACGGCCAATAAATATAAATAAGATCGAACTCCGAAAAATCTTCATCCCAAAAATTTTTCTCCTCAAGCATCATCTTACTTTTATCAATCAGACCCTTTTTACCCAAATCCCCGATAGCACCTTTACTCAACTTCACATATTTAGGATTAAGCTCATTTCCTTTTACTTTCCCGTACAATGAAAAAATAGCCGCCGCTTTGCCCAGTCCATAACCTAAATCTAAAATTTTTGGCTCTTTTTTATCTCTTAAAAATCTATCCGCAACCAATTTTACATCTTCGCTTAACGACGAATGAAAAGCACCAAGATTGACAAGGCTATCACTTTTTGAAATCTCTATAAGAGGAAGGTCTACCCTTGAATCATAATAAGCATCGATTTCTTGAATCGCCTCAGCTCTGAGTTTTTCCATGGCCGGGGTAACGCCTAAACTTTTGCCCTCCACCGACGGGGGGCCTTGGGCTTTGGGGAGCGTCTGGTCTCTACTGTCAGAGGGCTTTGTCTTATCAAATCCAAGCATTTTGAGAACAAAGGAGATAATTCCACCTTTGCTTTTGCTCTGACTCACCCACTTATCAATTTCTCCTCGAACAGGGTTTTCGGAAGGAGCTTGATAATAAATTCTTTCAAAAAATGAAAACGCTCCGGCAGGTGAAGCAACTCGTACAATAATATCCGCTATTTCCGCAAAAGAAAGCCCGGTTATTCCCTTTATTTTTTTATAAATTTGAAATTCCCGGCGATGAAGCAAAAGGGGTCCAAAATTTCTTAATACTACTCGGAATTCGCCTTTGGCATTTTTTCTTACTTCAAAATTAGCCAAATCTAAAGAGCTTGGAAAACTCTTCTTATGTTTTGCGACCCTGAGACCATGCAGTATTTTTTTCCTAAAACTGTCCACCGTATCACGCTCGTAATTCGCTTTTATCTTTAAGAGTCCCAGAACTTCTTCGTACGCTTCTTTGGGCGGCAGCTCATTAATCTTATGAGTTTCTTCATCAAGTTCAATCGGGTTATCCGGATTAATATCAGGATTCATGGAAGGAATTTTTTCTGCAATATGTTTATAAAGTCTTCTGTTGTAGCTAAAAAAGTTGATAATAATTTTTACTACTTGCTGTCTTAATTTTTTCAGCTCCCTTTGGGATAAGATTTTTCCCTGAAATTTCTTTTCATCCAATACCTTTCTTAAATTAACACCCTCACTTGAGGGAAAAATGCGTGTCACTACTTGTGCCGTATCATCATTGCTAAAGATATAAGAGGTGTTGACATCAACGTGCTCTGGTATAAGCAATGAAAGAATATCAACAAAATATTTTTCGTTCTCTGCATTCATTTGAGCCAAATTGTGACGAAGTTTTGGCTCCAAAGTCGGGTTGTAACGAATCATATTGCGAATACGAGCTGCCAAAAGCCTTAGTTGGTTTTGCCGAATTTTTCCGGGGCCAAAGTAATTAATAGCAATTTTATTATCAAAAGGGCCTATCACTTCTTTGTGACTATCTTTTTCGAGCCAGCTAGGCCCGTATTTCGAAAAATCGTCTGTTGTTTGAATTTTTAATTTATCTTTAACAACTTCATCATAATGTGCCAAAACACGAGCTCCCTCTTGAAAGGTGCCCGCTTCCTGCTTAAGCGCTGTCTCTAGCTTATAACGCGCAAACTGCCCTAGATGTATTGGCATTTGACTTGTCTCAAGCTCGCCATCTCCTGCCTCTTCTCGAGGGGTTGTTTTGCCAAAATCAATAAATGCAAGTTCTCCAAATGAAGGGTCAAAGGCTACATTATCCCAATCAAAATTAAATTCTAAAAAATCTCTGCCCCAAATATCACGAATTAAAGCAACATAGAGATCTATTAGATAAAGGATTTCCCGAGTCTTTCCTTCTCTCATTAAATCAACAAAAATACCGCGATAACGAGTCTTTCCTGTTTCGGGATCATCATACGGCTCCATTAAAATAGGGGCAAATTTTTGAACAACAGCCTGCTGTATTTTTATTTGAGCTAAAAGCGCATCTCGTGGCAAATCTTTCGCGAGTCCTTTGTTTGGAAAAACATCTATAATCTCATAGCCAAAATCCGAAGGTAACATTCCGCCTTGCAGAGGTTCAAAAGAATTTATTTTGTTTCCTTCCTCATCAAAGATTTGAATTCGATAAGCAGCAGTACCTTCTTTTTCTTTTTCAATTCTTAAATAATTCCCCTCAGCATCTTTTGCATCATAAACTATTCTTTCTGGAGTATCTGCTCTCACCCTAAAAAGCTGAAGTCCCGAATTAGCAGTGATTTGCAGATTACTCATGAGCGTATATTTGAGACCAATACCGCCTAAGCCCTCTTTAGCTTTTTGATAATGGCGAAAGCGGGCGCCGCCGTCACCTGGCATCAAACTTTTAACAACATAATTTTTTCTTTGGTTAGCCCACACCATCGCATCCGACCCCTGACCTCGATAACTAAATGTATCATGAGTGATAGCCTCCCGAAATGTGCTCCGAAAAGCATCCATAAGCTTTGTGTAAGTCAATTCCTCACCGAGACCCAGTTCATCAAAAAGTTCTTTCGCCTCTACAGCGTCGAAGCTCCTTGCTAAATTAATAATCTGAGCCGCTACCGATTGCTCCAAAGTAAGCCGCTCCTCCGGATTAATGCCGTATCTGCGCCCATAAAGCTCGATATCAAACTTCTCTACGGCACCACCCTCAAACTCAAACACTCCTCTAAAAAGATTTTTATAGGCATAGCCTTTTTGGCTCTGAATGCGAATCCGCCTTAATTTGCCCTGAGTATTTTCTACTATCCGCTGAACAATTTTATTTTGTCGAAGAGCCTCCAATAAATACTTTTGCGTTGCTTCGGCTGTCCATTGCATAAAATAAACAGGCGCATCATAAAGCTCGCCCGCTTTACTTTCTAACGGGTCGGGTTCGGCCGTAAAAGCAATCATAGCCGTTCCTTCCCGATACGCGTCATCCGAATACACACCTTCATCCGTAACGCCATTAATCGCCTTAAAAACATCCCGGCTGTTGGCAAAAAGAAATAATTCCCCGATAGGATCTTTTCTAAACTCTCCACCCACTATATTAGCTAGATCTTTTACTCGATACCCCTGCCCCTTATTTTTGTTGCCGGGCAAGACCACCGAAACAACACGGCCCGATTGGGTAATGCCAATCAAATTATGGGGGTATTGGTGCCATATCAGCCTGATGTGGAGCGTATTACCGTCTATAAAATACTCGCCTTCTCCCAGCCTGGATGACCGTTTAGGAGAAACGCGCGTATAATGTTTTTCTTTCAGAACTTTTTCTTCAATGTATTCCAAAGGCGATGAATAAGGGTGGCCTTCCGGAGTTTTCATTAGATAGGGGGTTAAATCGATCGCCATGTAACCATCGTTTTTAAGCGTTTGTTTCAATAAAGGATGGTCTTCAGGTTCATTTGGCCGCTCAATACCGCCTCGCATCTCTTTAATTCCAATTTCCATCTGGCCTAAAAACTGAAGTGTGCCCGCTTTTCCCCGGTCCCTGTCCCTACCTTGAGGAAAATTAAACAACTGATACAAGTCTTCAAATTGATGCCCTATTTCCGCAATAGGCACCTTTTTACCGCTGCTAATGAGCTGTTGGCCAAAAACAGCGCTCTTAATTTTACCTGAGAGCTCTTCATCAAAATTATCTGCTCTAAAAACATTAAAAGTTCCATCTATTTCTTGACGAAATCTTAGGTCTTCAGCGCTCGCGCTCCCATCGTTCCATACTACAAACATAGAATAAGTTCTTTGGTTAAAAGGCTCGCCTCGGCTGTGGTAAAGCTGTTTTGTTTCCCCGTCAAAAAGCACAAACCAATCGTTGTTATAAAGATTGCCGGCAGAATAAGAATACACATTTTTCCCTTGGCTCGCGGCTTCTCGACTAACGTCTTTCAAAAGCTTTTCCCAAGGAACCAGAACTTGATCAATGTCTTCACTGAGAGCTTCCATTGTTCGCCAATCCGTCTCGCCAAATCCGCCTTTTCGAGCTGTGTGAGAAAATCTAAATCTCCCTGTTGGTTTCGGATTATAAACAACATCCACTTCAACCTGTTTGGGATCAAATACATCAAAGATTTGATTAAGCCCCTTAGCCTGATCAAATTTAACTCGAGTCTCAACAGCATCCCCAAGACTTGCAGCAGTTGCTTTAAAGATTTCCTCCTCTCCGACCTCAGTTCCTAGATCCACGCCCTTCTCTTTCGCATGCCTCCCTTTTAAATAATCCCCATATTCATTAATTTTATTAATCGCGGCCTCTGATGCTTTTTTTTGTTCCTTAGGATTGTCTGTCGATCGAAGCTTTTCTTCGAAAGTTTTGATAATGCTGAAAAATTCTTCTTTGGAACCATACGCCTCAAATAAATTTATTTTTTCTTGATCGTCTGAAGTCAAAGAAAGCAAATTGTTGATTGCTTCTCTAAAAGATTGAGGCTTTTTAAATTTATAGAGAGCCGATAAAAGGCTTTCCATCTCCTTCTGGGTCTTTAAGTAATTCATATGAAGAAGGACAGATAAAATCTCTACGGCATCAAAAGCGTCGTCTCCCAAACGAAGAATTATTTGCTTCATCGTTGGGTTGCCTCTGAAGAAATCGAGATCGAGAACCTGACCTGTATTATTTGTGTCGTTCATATGCCTTATAGAAAGGAACTTGCCATCAGATGAGAACTCTGCATTTGCAACATTAGACCCTATAGGAATTTCAAAACTTTCTTTTGTGATGAGATCGAATATCTTGCCTGTTTTGTCGGCATATCCATACCCTACAAAAAGCAACTTGCTATTAGGCGAAAATGTTATCCAGACCTTATCGTGCTCTACCGGAATAGGGAGCTCTTCCCCTGTAATACGATTAATAACCTTGGCCGTATTATCATTATATTTTACGAAACACAGCTTGCCGTCAGATGAGAATCTAATCTCCCAAACATTGGATCCTGTATTAAATTCGAGCTGTTTTTTTGCCGCAATATCGAGGATCTTGCCTCTGTAATTATCGTCTCTTATGTGAAGCAAATTGCTCCCAGGTAAGAAGTTTAAAGTGTAAACATTATGCATCTCGGTTGAAAGCCAGGTCCCCACCGGAATTGGAATAGCATTGCCTTTTGCAAGATCAAAAACCCTGGCTGTGCCATCATTGCCAGCGCCGTATTTTGCAGCAAGCAGCCTGCCATCAGACGAGAAACTTGTTTCATAAGCGTCAGCTCCTACAGAAAGCGGGGCAACATTGCCTGTCGCGAGATCAAAAAGCTTATTTCCTCCTTTGCCGATATATTTTACATAAAGCAGCCTGTTATCAGGTGATGGGATCGCCATTGAAACACCGCGCCCTGTCAGAATATTAAGATCTTTTTTTGTCGTAAGATTAAAGACTTTATTTGTAAAATCAGTATATCTCACAGAAAGCAGCGTGCTGTCAGGTGAGAAAATTGCAAGTGAAGCATAAGGACCTATTAGAAGTCCAAGGTCTCGGCCTTCAGCAAGATCAATAACCCTGCTTGTATGATCGGCATATGTTGCAAAAAGCAGTCTGCTATCAGGTGAGAATTTTACATATGAAGTATCGGCCCCTATAAGAGGTTCGAGATCCTTACCTGTCGCGAGATCAAAAACTTTGCTTATTCCATCATCATACATTAGAGAAAGCAATTTGCCATCTGGTGAAAAATTCAAGTTATCCGCATCGCCTCGAATGCCTGCGATATTGAGCAATTTTAACGACTGAATTAAATTTTCTTCTTCACCAAGACTCTTTCCCTCCGCTCTAAAAATTTCCTCTTCATCCGGAGCGCGCGCGCGTCTTAACCATTCATAAAACAACGTATTAGCCGGATTACTCTTTTTAATTCGGTAAAGAGCATGTTTCTCCTTATCAAACTCAAAAGTAAATAGACCTGCATTCGTTTTTTCCAAATCAGCTTTTATTTGGACGGGGACGTTAACATATTCTTCTTCGTCTTTTCCTGGCCGTACGCTCAAAACTTTGATTTCTTCGGCTTTGGTTTGAGACGGAAAGGGTATCTTGGTTGATTCCAGAATAAATACTTCACCCCCTGCTTCAAAATAAGCTTCTGTTTCTCCGTCTCCCGCAAGATATCGCTCGCTGATATCGAGCTCTCGCACGCCCCGTAATAAAAATTTGCTTTTGATATTTTTTAAAGCGCCTTCTGACCAAAGCTGACCAATCAGTTTGCCCGCATCAACGCTCCCCCAAGGAAGCATGTTTAAAACAACAATTGCTAAATTTGCAAGGCCAATGTTGGCAGCGGATGAATAAAATAAAGTTTCTTTTGGAATAAAAAGTAAACTGCTGTAACTAATACTCGCAATAATTAAATTTGCAAGCGTGCCGCCAAGAGACAGCATGATGTAATTTAAGGTGGTTGCGGCATCAATATCTCTCCAGATAGGATAAGTAATTCCTCCGAACGGATAAACTTTTACGCTTTTTATTTTTTCCTTGAGTGATTTGGCTACAAACCAATGTCCAAATTCATGAAAAAACATTCCAAGAACAGTGCCCGCCCACAGCGGGATTATTTCAGCGGCAAGCCGCTTCGCAAGAGCCGGCTCTAAAAGATTAGGGCTTAAGAATAGCGCTGCCATCAAAGACGGAAACAGAATAAAAAAAGTAGAGACAATTCTTATTGTTCTTTTCTTCAAATCGGCCGCAAAATAATCGGATACCTTTATCGCCTCCTCCGACGAGTCAACCGCATCCTTCATTCGGCTTTCATATTCTTCTTTGCTCATAAGAGGCTCCTTAGCGCCAAGACTCTTGCCTACAATACGTTCTTTATCTATTAAATACTGAGGCACCGACCGATTAGCGAGGCGCCCTCCCAATCGAAATAATTCTTTTTCAATTTCAGGTGTAAGCTCTTCAAGTAGGGGCAAAAATTTATCCGCTAATCTCTTAAAATATTTGGCATAAACTTTATCACGGTTATAGGGAAGAAGCCCAAAGTCAGCCAACATATCGTCCTTTGCAAGATAAATTGCCTTGTTGTTATATTTAAGCACTAGAAGAAACGTGATAATTTCTTCAAAAGAAACCGTGTCTTGGAAAAACAGGTCATAAACCCAGCTCTTGGACTTCGTAACAAGTTTTGGCTTATTATGAAGAAGGGCCTTAACCCATCGTCTTTGCTTTTGGCGCGAACTACTGCGCCAGTTAAGCCTATCTTCAAGATCTTCCAGTCGTTCAACAAACTCTTCAGCTCCCAAGCTTTTTCCCCGAATTTCATCCGGAGCACGCGCGCGGCGCAACCACTCATAAAACAATTTGTTTTCAGGGTTTTCTTTTTCGATCCTGTAAACAGCATATTTTTCAAATCCAAAATTAAAGGTTATTTTATTCTTATTAGTAAATTCTAAATTTGCTTGAATAGGAGCTGGTACTTTAAAAAAGTTTCTAGACGGCTCTCCTTTTAGAATTACATCATTAACTTCAACTGCTACATTAAGAGTTTTAGGTGGGGTTTCTTTTTTTGTTGAACGAATAATAAAAACACCTTGATCTGTTTCAAAAAAATCTCGGTTTTCACTCGTTCGTGGAATATAAAGATAGGAAGCATCAAATCTTTTTAAATTTTTGATTGAATACTGGCCTTTTATTCTTTTTAAAATTAACTCTGACCATAAATGAGAAATTAATCGTCTCCCATCACCTCCTCGTCCGACAAAGGGCTGCGCATTTAAAATAGCAAATAATAAATTCATTAAGTAAATCGAATTTAGAGGCGTATGGGTCCATGACTCTTTGGGTGTTAGAAAAATCGCGCCATATGCAAGCCCTGCAACAATTAGGTTAGCCGCGGGCCCTGAAAGACCCGAAAAAATGTGTCTTGTTATATTAGGAGCATCTATGTTTTCCCACTCAAGAACAGTGCCGGCTGCCAGAGGATGAAATTCCGCTTTTTTGAAATAGGTTTTTGAAATCTTGGCAAATATCCAATGGCCAACTTCATGAACGTAAAGTGCAAAAACTATAATTAATGGCAAAATAAGCGTAGGTAGCCACAATGATAAAATCTTTTCAGGTGCTGAATACATGATTCCAACCCCTGCGCTCATTGCTAATAAAATGGCAGGCATTGCAAAAAAGGTAAACCCCATAACAACTTTTTTTCTTTTCTCAAGTTCACTTTGTATTAATTCATTAACTGTTTTTGCTCCGGCTTTTTTAACCGCCTCCCTCATTCGGTTTTCATATTCCTCATCACTTAAAACAGCTTCTTTGTCTTCCCTATCAGCTATGAGCCATGAGCTATCAGCCACCTCTCCCAAGCTTTTCGCTGCTGCCATTTCTTCACTCGGCACTCGTCTCTCAGTTCTCACCCCTTGTTTCGCTTTCTCCACCACCGCCTGAACCTGTCTGGTTTTTAAAATCGCGTAATTTGCTTTCATTTTTTTGAGATCAACAAGACCGGTTTTTTTATCAATGCTCAGTGCGGCCGCTTGAACCAACATCGGGATATCAGCGCCTTCTAATACCAAATTAACAAGGCGCTTTTGAATTAGGGCCGCGGCAGCCGATAAAAAAGGTTTTTCAAAATCATAAAATTTACCTGACATCAAAAACTCATAACGTTTCTCGTGTCTGGGATCCAGCTTTGTAATTCGCGGCGAGATAAGACGGTAACTAATTCCTTTTTCCTTAAAAAATTCCGTCAGGGCATCTTTATGGAAGCCGCCGGTAACTAAAATAACTGGTGGATAGTGGTTAGTGGATAGTGGTTGAAAAAGAGCTTTCTCAAGATTTAGCTTAAACGCGGTGTCGCGGGAAGTGGCTTGGTTATAAAAAGCAAAAGAATTTTGAATTAATACTTCCCATCTATTTTTAAGAAGTAACGGTTTTTTTAAATGCTCCGCCAAGAAATGCGCAACCTCTGCTGTTGTAAAAGGCAGTGGTTGGCGGCCATTTGTTAGTAAGCAGTAGTCCTCTGGAGTCAGCTGAAGATTGTTCAATTTTTGGAGCAGCTCTATCGAATTTTGATATTCGAATGTTTTCTTTGCTATCGGGTCTTTTAAATATTTACTGGTAAAATCATTTTCGAAATTCTTTAATTCTTCAAAAAACACCTTAGCATCAACTTCTTCCAGCCTCTGGTTTAATTCTTCTTCCTCTTTTTTTGTTAGTTTTTTCTTCCCCAAATTCTCAACTATCAGACTGAGCGCCGAGTAATCCCTTAGTTCTCCGGTCTCAGATCTTGCCCCTCCATAATAGATCCTCATTACCCTAAAAATATAATCTGCCAAGGATATTTTCTTGTTTTCAAAACGTGTCTTTAACTTTTGGTAAGTTTTGATTTCCCGAGGATAGAGCCTGCTTGCAAGCAATTTAAGCTGCTTCGAGATATCATCTAATTCTGTTCCTACGATTTCCCGATACTCCGCCGAAAGTTCATAATCTTTAATATTAGCTAAATAATCTGAGTAATTTTCGATGCCAACCAAATCAAATTCTTGATCCCTCGTTACATAGGCGTACTCAGCACCGCTCAAGCGCAAATAATCCATAAAAAAGTAAGCCGCCTGACGTTTATTTAATGAATCTTGGATTTGGAACAAATCATCCAGTTTTTCCGGACCTGCAAACCCTTCGACATAAACCTGTTTAACACCTTTCTTTTCGATAAGAGAGCTGATAATTTTTGCTATATTTTCCTGAGCTTCCAAAGATGTGTGCGCGTCTTGAATGTAATAAACAACCGAACCTTGTTTCCCCTCAAAAGATTCTTCGATGCTGCCTACTTCAGAAGAAATCTTAAATTCTGTAGGTTTGTGTTTTACCTGCCCGCCTTCGGCGGGTGTTTGTGTTTTGTGGTTTACAAGCGCAGTAGTGTCTGAAAACGCTTGTCCAGGCACAGAAGTCAAGACCGAGAAGATGGTGAAAATAATCACCACGACTCCGCTTACGAGTTTCTGTGTAAACGCATTCCCTTTCATAGCGAAAAAAATCCTCTTTCCACATCGTTTGATGTAAATTATAAACAAAAAAATTTATTTTTTAGCTACACACTCCTGTCTCCTAAAAGATGCCCGATTTAAGGTGAAAAAGCAAATTTTGACCTGCTTTTTCTTATTCTATTTCGATTTAATATATATATGTCTGCGGCAGGAGGTATCCTCAAAGTAATAAATAATGTTGCCACGTGTCCCCTTTGCACCGGGTGCAATGGGGACACTTGGATTTTACTATCTGCTAGCCACTATCAACCAACCGCTACTTTGGCTTTAGCCAAAGTTGTAGTGTTTTCTCACATCCTTCTTGATGTTCCACTTACAGCTCAGCCCCTTGGGAAAAGTAACCAGGTCCCCTTTACCAAAAGAAACTTCCTCGGTGTTAGTTTGAACCGTAACTTCGCCTTCTAAGATGTAACAGGTTTCCTTGTCGTCATAGTGCCAATCAAAAACCGAAGCTTCTTTGGTCCAAATAGGCCACGATTTAGCGTTTAATTGATTTAACTTTTCTTCGCTTGGTTTTTCGATTTGAATTTTCATATCTGCTCCCCTTATTTACCTTTCTTTATCAGCCCGTCTATTGTCAACTTATCAAACTGGCCAAAATAAAGCCCCGCAACACAAATTAAAACATACATATAATTATTGGAAGCGGTTCCATACTCCCCTACCGCAGCCATGCCAAAAGCAAGGGTTGTTAAGAAAAAGGCGGTAAAAGCCCAGGCAATTTTTAGTCTAAGCCCAAGAATTAACCAGATAGGAATAATGGTTTCAATAATAGGCGTTATTCTTCCCTGAAGAGTTACAAGAGGTAAAGGGATCCACGAATCTTTAAAGGTGTTTTGAAAAAATTGAACAACTCCTTCGAAGCCCCCAATATATTTACCTGCCACAGCTGCCACAAAGAGGGACGCGATAGCAACTCTTAAAACTACTGAAGCTAAGCATTTTTCAATATTACTCTTTTCCATCTTTTCCTCCTTCTTTCTAATCACTAATCACTAACGACTAACCACTTTCTTCTGGCATGCTATCCAGCTAAGCAATACTCCAAAAATTGTTAATAAAACCATCCCCCACAAGACAAAATCCAAATTAATCTTTAAGTCTAAAAATCGCCCCATGACAACAGGAGTTGCCGCTGTTGAAAATACAATAAAGAATGAAAGCAGGCCCTTAATTGAACCGAGTTTTTTAGTGCCATAGAGTTCTGCAAAAAGCGCATTCCCCGCATTCATTGAAGTACCCATTGTCATCCCGGCACTTGCCAAATAAATAAAAACCCAAAATACTGAGCTGTTTGTCACTAAAAAAACAAGTCCCAGAGCAAGAGGAATCAAAGAAAAAGGAAAAATTTTTCGAGCAGAAAATTTATCAATAAAAGGCCCAATAAAAAAAGAAAAGATCGCGCGCGAGATCGCAAAAGCAATAAAAGCCGAAGCAACCACCTGGATATTCCACCCTTTCCAACTCGCAAGAGCCGCCTGATGGAAGAAAAGGGCTGTTAAAAAAGCGGGGGTAACTAGAGCCGCGGTTGTTAAAAAATAAAATCTCCAGTCCTTTAATACATCTTTTAGGGACCAATGCACCGCTTCATGAAGGGCTTGGGATATTTCAGCTTCTACCTTTTCGTCTTTTTCTAAAGCCTTTTTAGTTGTTTCATATCTGTTTTTTCTTAGCAAGAAAAAAACCGCCGGCAAGAAAAAAAGAAGTACAAGAACTCCTAAAAATACCCATCCTGATCGCCAATTAAAATAAAGAATCCATGTTGAGACTGCTATAGGAAAAAAAGATTCGCCCAAAGGATAGCCGAGGTTAGCAATGCTTATGGCCTTGCCCCGATTAGAACCAAAAACCCTTGCCATTGTGGTAGAAGAAACCATACACAGCGTACCCTGCCCTAAATTTCTAATAAGCAAAAACCCGATAATTAAAAAAATCCACCCAGGACTTAGGCTTAAGACAAAACAACCGAGCGCTAAAAGTACGCCTGCTCCTATTGTAAATTTTCCCAAATGAAACCGGTCTAAAAGATTCCCCATAAAAGGTAAAATGGCGGCAGATATCAGCGTTGCGAGTGAATAAACGCCTGCGATTTCAGTTTGGTTCATGCTAAATGTCTCTCGCATGTGAGGAATAAAAAGAGAAACCAGAAAAGTTTGTCCGGGCCCGCTAAACATGGCTGTGAGTATCCCAAAGAGAAGTAAGTGGGGATAGGAACGAAAAAGTTTAATCATAAGGCTTAATTCTAGTTTCTAAAACACAAAACACAAAACACAAATTACAAACAATACACAAAACACAGAACACAAACAAAAAACGAAAATACCTTGTGTTTTGGGATTTGTGCTTTGGGGTTTGTTTGTGCTTTGTTGTTTGTGCTTTGTGATTTTAACTTAATTTCTTATCTTAAAGTCGGGAATTAAAGCTTTTATTTTTTGCTTTAATTCATCAGAAATAACATTTTCCGGTATTGGCGCTTTGTTCAATTCTTCATTAGGACATCCTTTTTTTAAAAAAGCCTGAATGACAAAATGTTTGGCGTCCAGCTTTTTAAGATCCCCGGCTGCTTCTAAAAGCTCGTCTTCACTTAAAAGATTGGGGTGATAGGTTGTCCTGAATTCATAACTAATTCCGCTGTTTACAATAATTTCGGCACTCTTCCGGGCTTTAGCTCCACTCCCTTCAATTTTAGAAATTTCATCATATTTTTTGAATGGCGCTTTTATATCCATTGCGACAAAATCGCATAAGGGCAATAGCTTTTGAAGCATTTCAGGATGAGCTCCGTTGGTATGAAGCGCTATCTCAAACTCGAAGCCTTTGACGTATTGCATCAGGCTAGCTAGATGCTTTTGCTCGGTAGGTTCTCCTCCGCTAAAAACAATCCCATCCAAAAGTCCTTTCCGCTCTTCCAAAAAATTCTGGATTTTATCAAACGCAACTTCAGGATTGCCCGATTTAAAAGGTAAAAGTTCCGGATTTTGGCAATAAGGACATTTCCAAGAGCAACCTTGAGTAAAAAAAACTGCAGATAATTTACTTGGATAATCGATGGTGGTTAGCGGCAGGATGCCGCTAACCATAACTTTCTTTGCGTCTTGGAGCGCTTCTGGATCAGCTCCCAAGATTCTTTGACTCAACAAAGTGGGTCCGTTCACCATGCTCACTTTGTTTGCCGGCATTAAATTGTGAAACAGGCCGATGATAACCCATTACACGAGTCCAAACCTCGCATTTTTGCCGTTCTGATTCGGTTAAAGTAATGTTTTTTGTTTCTACCTTGGCACCGGTTGCTGTAGACATTTTTTCTCCTTTCGTTTATTTTTGTTATGCGTGAACTACTTCTGTTTTATCGCTCTTAATCTTTTTGTTGATTAATTCAAAATCACATTTAGGACAAAATTCGTGCTCACCTGTCAAATATCCGTGCTGCGGACAAATTGAAAAAGTAGGTGTGATAGTTATATAAGGCAGCCTAAATTTTCCAAGAGCACGTTTTACTAAGTTTTTACATGCTGTCGAATTAGAAATCCGCTCACCCATGTAAAGATGAAGCACGGTTCCGCCTGTATATTTAGCCTGGAGCTCATCCTGTTGTTTTAAAGCTTCAAAAGGATCATCTGTATAACTAACCGGAAGCTGTGACGAATTGGTGTAGTAAGGCTTCTTCTTTGTCCCGGCCTGAATAATTCCAGGGTAGCGCTTTTGATCCTCTCTGGCAAACCGGTACGTTGTTCCCTCAGCCGGGGTAGCTTCCAAATTGTAAAGATGTCCTGTTTCCTCTTGAAAGTTTTTGGCTCTCTCCCGAATATAATCCAGCATTTTTACCGCAAGTTTGTGGCCTTCCGGAGTGCTAACGTTTTCTCTATCGTTTGTGAAATTGCGAATACATTCGTTAATACCGTTAACGCCAATAGTCGCAAAGTGATTTCTAAGTGTTCCTAAATAGCGCTTGGTATAAGGAAAAAGTCCTCCATCGATATAACGCTGAATTACTTTTCGCTTAATTTCCAAACTGTTTTTAGCGTGCATCAGGAGCTCATTTAGCTTTTTATAGAAAGTCTCTTCATCGCCCTTATAAAGATAACCTAGGCGAGCACAATTAACGGTAACAACACCGATTGAGCCTGTTTGTTCGGCAGATCCAAAAAGTCCATTGCCGCGCTTTAAAAGCTCCCTTAAATCCAGCTGTAAGCGGCAGCACATAGAGCGAATTTGATTTGGCTTCATGTCCGAATTAAGAAAGTTTTGAAAGTAGGGCAACCCATATTTAGCTGTCATTTCAAAAAGAAGCTCTGTATTGGGATGATCCCAGTCAAATTCATGGGTAATGTTATAAGTAGGGATAGGAAACGTGAAAACTCGCCCCTTATGATCCCCTTTCATCATGATCTCGATGTATGCCTTATTGATCATGTCCATCTCTTCTTTTAAATCCCCATAAGCAAAAGGCATCTCTTCTCCGCCAATAATGGGTTTTTCCGCTTTTAAATCCTCAGGGCACACGCAATCAAATGTTACGTTTGTAAAAGGAGTCTGCGTTCCCCAGCGAGAAGGTACGTTCAAATTATAAATAAATTCCTGAATCGACTGCTTAACTTCCTTGTAACTTAGTTTGTCTTTACGAATATAAGCGGCTAAATAAGTATCAAAAGAAGAGAAAGCCTGCGCTCCGGCCCATTCATTTTGCAAGGTTCCCAAAAAATTTACCATCTGACCAATCGCGGAAGATAAATGCTTAGGGGCTCCGGCCTCTACCTTGCCGGGCACTCCATTAAAACCTTCGCGAAGCAACGTCTTAAGAGACCAACCCGCGCAATAGCCGGCAAGCATGTCCAAATCATGAATATGAACATCGCCCTGCCTGTGAGCCTGGCCAATTTCTTCGGAATAAACGTGGCTCAGCCAATAATTGGCCACGACTTTCCCTGAAATATTAAGGATCATTCCTCCCAACGAATACCCTTGATTCGCGTTAGCGCTCACGCGCCAATCGATCTTATCAAGATATTCATTAACGGAGGTGGCAACATTAACAACAGTCTTGCGGTCTTTTCTTAATTTTTTATGCTGTTCACGATAAACAATGTAAGAACGAGCTGTCTTAATATAGTTGGAGTGAATAAGGGTTTGTTCAACGATGTCCTGAATTTCTTCAATATCAATAAAGGCTTGTTTTTGATAGCGATTATCGATTACTTGAATTGCCTTCGAAGTTAGGAATCCGGTTTCCACTGAACCAAATTCTTTAGTAGCCACGCCGGCCTTTAAAATAGCATCATAAATTTTAGAGCCAGTAAACGGAACTTTCTCTCCGTCTCGTTTTCTTACCATATCAACGTGGGCTGACTTGAAGGCTTCGGTCATCGTTTTCTCCTTATTCCTTTATCGACACTCATGAGTCCCGACTTTAAAAGATAACACAATTTGTTGTATAAATTAAACCACTAAACCACAATATATCGTGGTTTAGCGTGTGAAACGTTATAACGATCAAAATCAGATTTCAAGCATTTTTTTTTACTTTTATCTGAATTTTTTTTCTGACGGCTGGGCTTCTTGTTTTTTGTGAATGAAAAATTCTTTTTTTGAAGTTGTAAATTTTTTAAGCATCTCTAAAGTCTTTTAAATTTAAAAAAATAAAAAGCCATATTCAGAATTTTAACTCTGAGAAAAGAAACTGCAATAACAATTAATTTTTTTTTGCCATCGCTCATTTCCTTCTCTGCCCTTGTGCTTGCTTTCCGTCGTAGGTCGCACTTAAGTGTGACCTACGATAGCAGGCTACTTTCACAGGCTTAACAAAATAGCATTTTGAAGGATCCGAGATAACGTTTAGAATAGAACTTAGATCAAACTAATAAAGCAGGATTAATGAAAAAATTTTTTATAAAACTTTTTCTTATTTTTTTAGCGCCTTTTTTTGTTTTAGGCTGTCACAGCTTAAAAGCACCTGAAAGCCCCAGTCAGATATGGCAAGTCCCCGCCTGGGAAAAAACTTCGCGCTCGAAGGATCTTGTTTGGCAGTCGGCTAAAGAAAAAACGGTTGAGACCGGAGAGCCGCTCGCCTTGTCAGAGCTGGTTGATATTGCTCTTCAAAACAATCCTAAAACTCACGAAGCTTGGGAAAATGCCAAGGCTGCTCAAACACTGATCACTCAAGCAAAAAGTAAACTTTATCCTCAGCTCACTACTCAGGCAAAGGGCGGTAAACAACAAATATCCTCTCACCCTCATTTAAATGATTTAAATGAAGCTGATATTGGAATGAGTATGACAGCCTCATGGCTTCTCCTCGACTTTGGCGGCCGGCACGCTTCTATTAAAGAAGCTGTCCAAAATCTTTTAGCCGCAAATTTTCAATTCAATCAGTCTATTCAAGATCTTCTTTTGACAGTTGTAACGGCTTACTATCAGCACTACAGCGCGTTAGCAATGGTAGAGGCTGCGGCTTCCGACGTGAGGGACGCCAAAACTTCATTAGATGCGGCTGAACAAAAATTGCGCGTTGGTCTAAGCGCTAAGCTTGATGTCCTTCAATCCAGATCCAATTATGAAAACTCTCTCTACGACTTAGAAGACGCCAAGGGGCAAGTCAAAACGGCCAAGGCTAATTTGGCCGAGGCTTTGGGCGTTCCGGCTGATGAACCTTTTAAGGTAAGTCCGCCTTCTAAAAAAATACCTACTTATTTGGCTGAGCAAAATATTGATAAGATTATTGAGGACGCCTTAAAAGCCCGCCCTGATGTTGCGGCTGGGCGCGCCAGCTTACGGGCAAAAGAAAGCGCGGTTAAAGCGGCTTTCTCAGATCTCCTGCCAACCTTTAACGCAAGCGGCTCAGGCGAAACAATCTGGTACAAATATTATTCGTCACCCCGTCATAATGAGCATGACCTTAATTACACCGGGTATTTGAGTATGGATTGGGATATTTTTAATGGTTTCGACAATATTGCAAAACATCGCCAAGCAAAAGCTGAGGCAAAAGCTGAAAGAATGAATCTGCTTGATACTGAAATCAGCGCGAGCGCTGACGTATGGAAAAAATATTACGACTTTAAAACAGCCGTTCGTAAGCTCGAGTTTGCCGAAAGTTTTGCCGCCACAAGCCAAGAGTCATACGCTCTTGCCCTTGAAAGCTATAACGCGGGGCTAAAAAGCATTATTGATCTCTTGGATTCCCAATCAAGCCTCTCTCAGGCAAGAAGTCAGCTTATTCAGGCAAAAGAAGACACCTTTATCGCTTTCGCTAATCTAGCGCATTCGACTGGTAAAATTTACGCTCAAAGAGAATTGATCGCGAGCACTACTCAAGGAGAATAAAATTGGGCTCTGAAGAAGTAAAAAAAATATTTTCGAATAAAAAGCTCAGATGGGGCATTGTAATATTTTTGGTTTTACTGTTTGGCGTTCCTATTATAAGGCACTGTGCCAAACCAAAGCCCTCGGCGCCGGGACCACGACCGGTTGAAACTGCGATCGCTTTCCAGAAGAATTCTCCCCTCTATATCGACACTTTTGGAACGCTCGGTGAGTACTACGACGTCGATATCGTCTCTCAAGTAACTGGTGAGATTAAAGAAGAAATTTGCACCTCAGGCGCCTTTGTTAAAAAAGGCGATCTCCTTTATACGATTGATCCCAAGGAATACGAAGCTGAGCTTGAAAAAGCCGTAGCGGCCCTAGCGCAAGATGAGATCGATCTCAAAATGAAAACTGATACTTTTGAGAGAAATAAACAGCTCTTTGAAAAGAATTTGATTTCAAAACAGGATTTTGAAAACTATCAAACCGAAATGGCGGCAGCCGTAGCACAAGTGCAGCTTGATAAAGCAAATGTTCGTTTGGCTGAAATTAATTTGGGCTATTGTACCATTCGTGCTCCGATGGCTGGCGTCCTAGGTGAATGTATTGTCGATCCCGGTAACATTGTCACCGCCAATAGTGGTCCGATGCTTGTAAATCTTAAGGTGATCGATCCTATTTTTGTCTATTTTGATCTCACAGAAACCGATCTTCTTCGAGTGCGGAAAGCTATGGATCAGGCAAAGCTCCAAGTGAATATTATTGTTAAAGACGATCCTGACAGCCCTTACAAAGGCACTTTGGATTTTATGAATAACGTCGTCGATGATAATACCGGCACCATTCAACTCCGCGGCATTGTAAAAAATCCTGACTATAATCTTTGGTCAGGGCAATTTGTTGATGTTCGCCTGATTTTGGACACTATCAAAAACGCCACTCTTGTTCCGTATGAAGCTGTCAAAATCGGAAATAAAGGGCATTATTTGTTTGTAGTGACCGATAAGGGCACGGCAGATTTGAGACAAATTACAATCGGTCAAAGAGAGGGTGACGATATTATTATTAAAAAAGGAGTGAAGTTAGGTGAAACCGTTGTCACTGTAGGCCAGATGGGATTAAGTCCCGGGGTACCTGTGGAAGATCAGACTAAAGAAAAGGCCGAGGCTGAAAAAAGCGGTAAGCAAAAATCTAAGCAATCTGATTCTAAAAACAAATAACTCTAGCGGGGATCTGTTTTGAGTTTTTCTGAAATTTTTATCCGAAAACCAATCACTACACTTCTTGTGATGATCGCTATTTTAGTTTTTGGCATCATGTCTTATTTTAAATTACCTACAAGCGATCTTCCCTCCGTTGATTACCCTGTTATTACAATCACGACGGCTTATCCCGGGGCAAGCCCAAGCCTCATGGCTTCTGCCGTTGCAGCTCCGCTCGAATCAGAATGCATGCAGATTCCGGGCCTTCAAAGTGTTATTTCAGACAATACCGAGGGCATAAGCACTATTACGCTCACCTTCAATCTTGATAAGAGCGTTGACTTAGCAGCGCCCGATGTGCAATCGGCAATCTCAAGGGCACAAGCAAATCTTCCAACTGATCTTCCGAATCCGCCCTACTACCAAAAAGAAAATCCATCAGACACTCCTATTCTTTATTTTATGCTCTCCTCAGACACAATGACCCAAGGTCAACTTTACGACTATGGCAACCGCATGATCGGCCAACAGATCAATATGATCGAGGGTGTTTCTAAAGTTCAAATTTATGGAGCGAAAGGTGCTGTAAGGGTTCAAGTTAATCCTGATAAGCTTGCCTCATACAAAATTGGGATTGATGAAATTTCAGATGCTCTCTATAACGGAACTGTAACAATTCCAGGCGGTAGTCTTAATGGCGATGCTAGAACTTTCTCTCTGGAACCCAAAGGACAGCTTCTTAAAGCAGCAGATTATGAAAAGTTAATAGTAGCCTATCGCGACGGAGCACCAGTCTATCTCAGAGATATCGCAACTTGTCTCGATAGCACCGAGAACGATGTCGTTAGAGTTCGCTATGGTCATGGGGGCGGTCCTATGAGAACAGGGTCTCTTTGTATCGCTGTTTCCCGGCAGGCGGGCGCTAATACAGTTGCTCTTTCAGAGGAAATCCAAGCGCTTTTAAAAACAATCGAGTTGCAGCTTCCGGGCTCAATTCATATTGATGTTTTTTATGATAAAGCAGTTCAAATTATCGAATCAATTGATGATGTTAAGCTGACTATTTTTATCGCGATTGCTCTGGTGATTATGGTGATCTTTATTTTCCTGGGCAGACTTTCAGACACGATCATCCCGGGCGTAGCTCTTCCTCTTTCGATATTCGGCACTTTTGCCATTATGTCAATACTGGGATTCAGTTTGGACAATTTATCGTTAATGGGAATTGTGCTTTCAGTCGGATTTTTAGTGGACGATGCGATTGTGGTCTTAGAAAACACGGTGCGGCACATTGAAGAAGGTGAAAAACCTTTGAATGCCGCTATTAAAAGCATGCGTGAAATCACAAGCGTCATCGTTTCAACTAGCATGGCATTGGTTATTGTTTTTGTTCCTCTTGTTTTTATGGGCGGAGTTGTTGGAAGAAGTTTTAAAGAGTTTGGTATTACAGTTATTGCGGCTATTTTTTGTTCGGGCGTAGTTTCTCTCACTCTCAGCCCCATGATGTGCGCTCGAATGTTAAAACCTGGTGGAATAAAGCAAAAAACAAAACTCCAAAATTGGACAGATAAAATTCTAGCCGGCATCAAAGCCAAATATAGCATTCTGCTTAGATGGACGCTTGAAAAAAAATTCATCTCTTTAATCATTTGGGCGGTATGTTTGGCTGGTACCCTTATCTTTTTTATCACTCTTCCTAAGACATTTATGCCGATTGGCGATAGCGGTATCATAATGGGCCAGATGGTGGCGCCTCAAGGTACTTCAACAAAACAAATCCGCTCCTACCAGGATAAGGTTGATAAAATTCTACACGAAGACCCTTCGACAGATCAGGCCTTTACGGTAAGCGGTGTTAACCCGGGCGCTGATCAAAGCACGGCTTTTGTAATTACAAGATTAAAACCCAGGAGCAAGCGAGGAAAAATTGAAAAGGTTGTTGAGCGCCTTAATTACGAGTTCTCAAAAATTCCGGATGGATTTACCGTTATTGAGGCAGTACCGGCTTTAAAATTAAGCACAGGCGGAGAAAGTACGGCCCAAGGCAGTCAATATTCCTACGTGATGACAGGCGATGATCAGGAAGAGCTTTATAAGCATGCTCAGCTTTTTGAATCCCGTATGTGGGAGATGCCAGAATTTGTTGGTATTCAAACAAGTGTTAAGCTTGATATGCCCCAGCTTGATATCGAAATCGATAGAGATCGCGCCTCAAGCCTTGGAATCACAGCTGAACAGATCGAAAATGCCTTAGCCCTCGCCTTTGCCCAAGGGAAAATCACACTCTACAAAACAGAGGTGGATCAGTACGAAGTAATCTTGGAACTCGAAAAATCTTTCGAGGAAAGACCTGAAGATCTAACTCATCTTTATGTGCGTTCTGCCACGACAAATAATTTGGTTCCACTTAGCACCTTGGTTTCTTGGAAACAAACGGTAGGACCTCAAGATGTGCCTCACCACAACCAAATGAATGCTGCCACCATTTCTTTTAATTTAAAATCAGGCGTTCCCCTCGGAACTGCTACAAAAAAATTAGAAGCGCTGGCCGCTGAGATTTTCCCGCCAACCATTGCCGGCACCTTTCAAGGGCAAGCGCAGGAATTTGAAGATGCGGTAAAAAGTTTGAGTATGATGCTGATTATTTCAATTTTTATGATGTACGTTATTCTGGGCGTTCTTTATGAGTCTTACGTTCACCCCTTTACTATTCTGACCACCTTACCAGTAGCGGCTTGCGGAGGACTTTTAACCATTTTCTTTTTTGGAGCAGAACTTTCTCTATACGCTTATATCGGAATGTTTATGCTGCTTGGAATCGTAGCCAAAAACGGAATTATGATGGTAGATTTTGCTGAACAAAATCTCGAAAAGGGCATGAACAACTTAGAGGCCATTCACGATGCTTCACTTGTAAGATTCAGACCGATTCTAATGACAACCATGGCAGCCATTATGGGTGCCATGCCCATCGCTCTAGGTTTTGGGGCCGATGGGCCTTCCAGAATTCCTCTTGGTTTAATTATCGTAGGGGGTCTTGCTTTTGCTCAAATCATTACGCTTTTCGTAACGCCCGGCATTTACCTTTATATGCAGATTTTCCAGGAAAAAGTCTTGAATAAATTCGAGATATCTCGATCGGGTGCCGCTCAAAAAAGAGCTGCTGTGGCTGAACCTGAGATTACTTCTTAATCTTTAAATGAAGCCTTAGATTTTCCGCCGGAAACCGGTAAGCCCAAAATCTTTCATATTTATCAGGAAATTTATTAGCGAGTGTCTTAATACCAAGAGCGCGGTAGGTTTTATAAAAAGTAATTTCCCTTTTAACAACCTCGCAAGGAATACAGGCGATTAATTTATCAAACATAAAATAAGAAAAGTAACGCGTGTGTTCGGGCTCTGAATAAGAAACACGGGATGTGAAATGTGGAACTTCAATAAAAAAGTCCCCGCCATTCTTTAAAACGCGGTGAACCTCGCGGAAAATTCCATAAAGATTTCCGAGGTGTTCTAAGATGTGCTTGGCATAAACCTGGTCAACAGAACTGTCTTCTAAAGGGTAGGGGAATTTATTCAGGTCACACACAAGATCGGGATGATTATCAGGGTCGATATCGACTCCTATCGCCTCATTCCCGACTTTATTGGTGCTGCATCCCAAATCTAAAATTTTCATTTTTAATCCCTTTTTTGCGCTATCATTTAAATACTAAAGTACTCTTTAATCCCTTGAAGGACGCTCGTAACCGCTACTGAAGCAAGTATCAAACCCATCACACGGCTAATTACGCTTGCGCCGTGCCGGCCGATAATTTTACTAATCTTCCCCGCAAATAACATAAGAATAAATGTTATTAATAAGACAACCACCATAACAGCTGTCGTGGTAGTTTGTTCTACAATTTTAAAGTGGTTGTTATTCGTTAAGAGAACCACCATCATCATAGCTCCGGGTGAGGCAATTGAAGGAACTGCTAAGGGAAAAACTGCTGCTTCATTCTCGCTGATCATATGCCTGGCTTCCGTGATCTCGCTTTCAGGTTTGCTTTCACCGAATACCATCGTAAGAGCAAAGAGAAAAAGAATAATGCCGCCTGCGATCTGAAAAGCGGCTAGCGGAATTGAAAGGGCGTCGAGTAAAAGTTGCCCTGCTACAATAAAAAAAAGAAGGATCCCAAGAGAAGTAAGAGTCGCTTTTAGAGCTATTTTTCGTTTTGCTTCAGCGCTAAATTTTTTTGTCGCGATCAAAAAAACAGGAATAGTTCCTATGGGGTCAATAACAGCCCACAAAGCGATAAAATCTTTTAAAATTACTTCCAACATATAAAGTTAGATCAGTATGTTTTCTTATTCCAATGCATCCGCTACGATTTCAGCGACATCTTTAATTTGAATCTTATCTTCGACATTTTTGGTTTTGACACCGTCTTCAAACATCGTCATGCAATAAGGGCAAGAGGTGCAGATAGTTTTGGGATTCTCCTGCATAGCTTCTTCGAGACGAACTTCGTTGATGCGCGTTCCGATCGTCTCCTCTAGCCACATGCGCCCGCCTCCGGCACCACAGCAGGATGATTTGCTTCCGTGGCGTTTAATTTCTTTGGGGGCAGTGCCTGTAGCTTCTTCAATAGCTTTTCGAGGAGCCTCATAAATTTCGTTATAACGCCCCAGATAGCAGGAATCATGAAAAACTGTATTTCCCAAAGCTTCAGTCCTGTTGAGCCTTATTTTTCCCTCTTTAATAAATTGATCAATCAATTCTGTGTAGTGAAGAACTTCCAGCTCGATGTTGTATTGACGATAATCGTTCTTAAGAGTGCTAAAGCAGTGTGGGCAAAGGGTGATAATTTTTTTAATATTTTTCTCTCGAAACATCTCAATGTTTGAATGAACCATTTGATTAAAAACGAATTCGTTTCCGAGTCTACGGGCGCTATCGCCGCAGCACAACTCGTCTTTACCTAAAACGCCCCAAGAAACGCCGGCAGCATTCAAAATTTTACTGACCGCTAAAGTAATATGTTTGCTCCTGGAATCAAAAGCCCCGGCACAGCCGACATAAAAAAGATACTCCGTATTATCTTTTTCGAAAGGCTTGGCACCCACTTCTTCAGCCCAAGCGCCGCGCTTGGCCGGAGGTAAGCCCCAAGGATTGCTCCGGGCTTCCATATTTTCGAACAAATGAAAGAGCTCCTCGGGAAATTTGCTTTTCATTTCTATCAAATTCCTTCTCATCTCAACAATCTTAGGAACATGCTCAATGAAAACAGGGCACTCTTCCATACAAGCGCCGCACGTCGTGCAGGCCCAAATAGAATCTTCCGATACGCTGCCTTCCCCATCATCCCCAATTAAAGGCTGTTTGATATCTTTCTTTTTTATTATTTGAGGCCCGTTTTTAAGAAGGTTGGCCTTGATATCATGAATAACAAGCCGTGGATTAAGAGGTTTGTCCGTACAAGTAGCCGGACACGCTTGGTTACATCGGCCACATTCGGTGCAGGAATAACTATCAAAGAGAGATTTCCATGTAAATTCATCAACTCTCCCAACACCATAAACATTTTCCTTCTTAAATTCCTCACGAGATTGAACTTTAATTTTAAGCAAGTGTTTAAAAAAGCAGTTAGGAATAGCTGTTAAAACATGCATGTGTTTGCTGTAGGGTAAATAATTTAAAAACCCAAGTAATATTAAAGCATGAGCCCACCAAAAAAATGTAACCCATCCTTCTGTAGCATTTGAAAAAAGTGCGGCAGCTAGAAAACTAGATACCGGCATAAAGCCGGCTATCAAATAATTAGGATTGAGTGCGATTTCAGCGGCATACATTCCATAATAAGCGATCATCAGAGCTGCGATTAACCCTAAGATAACAAAAGCATCCCGGCTTTTGGCTTCGATGTAAGGCGGTGGAAAAACAAGGCGGCGGATTACCGCGATACCCACACAAATCAAAACAAGCAGCAACGTTGTTTGTGTCGGGTCCGTGCTTCTCCCTCGTATGTTCTTGCATTGACGTAATTTGTCCGCCCTGGAGTTTTCCGTATCCCTTCAGTTCGTCGGATGTTCAAACTTAATTCCAGTGC
>CAZLUT010000019.1:0-3532 GCA_964562805.1 uncultured bacterium
AATCCCCATCACTTCATGAAAAGAAATGGGACGTTTCAGGGAAGTTAGAACATTTCCGCTTGCTGCCTGGACTTTTTTTAAGATCTCGCTTTCATCAGGGGCACCCAATAAAAGAACAGGGAGATTTAATTCTTCTTTGATTCGTTTCCCCAAGCGGCCGAAATTTTCGGGAGACCATTGTTTTTTAGAATCGCGGGCGCCGGGTGCTAAGGCAATAAATTTTTTGGATTCAAGACTCAGCTCATTCAGTAACCCCAAAGATTTCGCCTTAGTACTTTCTGAAACAAACCGGAATTTCTCTTTAGAAAAATCCTTGATCCCTAAAAAATGAAGCCTACCCAAATGCCGCTTACGCATCGAAACGTCCCGGCCTTCGCCCCAACGGATTAATTTCGACCGGTGCTTCGCGCCGACTATAAAAGGATAAGCGGTGTTCCGAAGATCGATAACAATATCAAATTTTTCTTTTCGGAGTGCCAGGCCTAACTTTATTTTTTCGAGCCAGCTCGTGCGCTTATCATAAATGATAACCCGGTCAAGATCGGGACTGTCACTAATAACACTCTCGGCCTTAGGCCCTACGAGTACCTCGAGCCTGGCCTCAGGAAACTTTTCCTTTAAAGCGCTTAGAACAGGCGCAGTCGCCGCAACATCGCCTAAATTACTCAGAGTAATAACAAGAATTTTTCTCAAAACTCTTCAAACTCACTTCACGACTGATATCGTTTCCTCTTTTTGGAAGACCCGGAGCCTTTCGAGAGCAACCATCACTTCTTGAGGAGTAATATCATTGATATTATTTTTCTTAAGAATTACCTTCTGCCCGCGGCCGCGCGGTCCGGTTTTGATTTCGTCCGTAGGTCCAAAGAGCGCAACGGTTTTGGCTCCCACGCCTGAAGCGATATGAAGCGGTCCTGAATCATTACTCACGACACCCCGTGAGAAAGAAAAAAGAGCGCCCAATTCTCCGATCTGCGTTTCACCCGCCAGCGAAATAACGGGCATCTCAAGATCCAAAGCCCGGCGCGTCAAGTTCCATATTCTTTCGGCATCTTCGTTTGTTCCGGTAAGCAGAATAGGCATGGGTGCTTTTTGCTGAATCATCTTCATTAATTCAAAAAAAGACTCCATCGGCCAGCGCTTCGGCTCCCAATTGGCGCCTGTGTGAAACATTAGAAAATTATTTTTTTGAATATTCATTTTCTGGAGAAGCCTCAGCATCCGAATTTCATCGCCATTCGAATAATAAAATTCATAAGGAGCTCCCAATTCGCATTTCAAGCCACTTGCTTTCAATAAATACAAGAAATAATCCGTATCATGAAGCTTCTCTGAGCTTTCGGAAATGGCATGTGTTAAAAGAAAGCCGCGGCCTTTTGTTTTGTAGCCGGCTCTAAAAGGAATCTTAGCTTTCTTTGTCAGCCAGGCGCGTGTGAACGAGCGGTGAAAAAGGAAAGCTTTTGTAAAACCTTCTTCTTTCCATTCCTTGGCGCGAGCTATTTTCTCACGGAGCGACTTTTCTTTTTTCTTTTCGTCAAAAAGCATGACGCGGTCCACATAAGGATAATTTTCCAAAATAAGCTGGCATCGTTTAGGCGCGATGCACGTAATTTCTGAATCGGGATAATTTTCCTTGATAGCTTTTAATGCGGCGGACTCAAACACGACATCCCCCAGCCAATTTTTTGTAAAAATAAGGATTTTTTCTTTATCCATAAATTCCTCCTAATTATTTAACGCAACCCTTACTTCTTTTAAGAAAGCAACGATCCTGTTTTTTCTTCTCTTTTCATATCATTTAATTTTTCATCTAAAAACTTTTTTGCAGCACTAAACACATCTCTTACGGTGATCAGCTTCATACAGTCAAACGTTTTAGCGGGACATTCTCTCTTATAACAGGGTCCGCACGAAACAGTTTTTTGAAAAATAGTCTGCTTTATTCCCGGAGGGGCGTGCCGCTTAGAGTCGGTGGGTCCAAAAAATCCAAGAACCGGTGTTTGAAAAGCGCTTGCTACATGGAGAGGAGCCGAATCAGGGGCCGCCAGAAGATCGAGTCTACGAATTACCTCGAGCATTTCGGGCATGTCGGTTTTTCCGGCTAGATTCCAAACGTCTTTTGGATCAAAGTGGCCGCAAAATTCAGAAGCACGCTTAGCTTCATTTGAGGTGCCGATTAAAACCAATCGAGCGGGATATTCTTTTAGGATTGCCTGCCCTAATTTAACAAAAGAATCAAGAGGCCAATTTTTAGTCACCCATTTCTCGCTAGCGCTCAAGGCGAAGCCAACCAAAAGGCGCTTTTCTTTTTGATCGGCATCTGTCTTGATGAGGCGATCTACACGGGCCGTTGTGGTCGGCATTGTTTTTAATTCCAAGCTTTCATCCTGATGGCCAAAACCAAGCCCCATACCTTTTAAAACCTGAAACTGATGAGGAACGGGCGGTAAGGTTTTCTTATGCCCCACCGCTCCACTCGTCAAAAGAAAACCGAGAGGTCCTCTCTTAAATCCAAGGCGTCTCGGGATGCCTGCCAAATAGGCGGCCAAATGTGTTTTCGGAATATTTTGAAAATCAATTGATAAATCAAAGCGATAAGAACGGAGTCTTTGAACCATTTTAATATAACGGCGAAGGCCCCCTTTTGATTTTTTCCGGTGGTAAACCAGTATTTCATCAACAAAAGGCAGATGGTTGGCCGCTTCATAAAAACGTTCGTCCACCAAAAGACAGATCTTAGATTTTGGAAATCTTTTCCGAAGAAGCTTGAGACTTGGAGAAATTAAAATAATATCGCCAAGCGCTCCCAGTTTAATAACTAAAATCCGTTTTTCTTCCATGGTTTCTTCATAAACTTTCAGGGTTTTGTCAAACATCTGGGTCAGATGAAAGTGCTCACGCACCCGGCTCGCCAGATTATCCGCGTATTGAAAAGTCTTTTCCTCATCTTCCATCGCCTCACAAATGGCCGCAGCCATTCGGATCGGATCATGAGGCGGAACGAGCCTTCCTTCTGATTCATTCCGAACGATATCAACAACTCCGCCCACCTCGGTTGAAATAACAGCCGTACCACAGGCGCCCGCCTCAGCCACAACACGGCCGAAAGCTTCGGGTGCAGTGGTTGAAAGCACTAAAAGATGCGCTTCTTTTAAAAGTTCGGGAACATCATAGCGGGTACCTAAGAATTTAACGTGATTTTTCAATCCATACCGGTCAACAAGACGTTCGAGCTCCAGAAAATATTTTTGCTTCTTCTTCGGAGCCGAACCCACGATCCAGGCCTCAAAATCCTTGCCGCGCTGCTTTACCCAATGCAGGGCTTTAATAAAATCCTTATGGCCTTTTAAGGGAGTGATGCGTCCTACGTTAATGATCTTAAAATTTTCACCGGTCTTTGGAAAACGCTCCTTAAGGGGCGAGTAGGGAAAATATTTCAAATCAATTCCGCGGGGGATCAATCGAATCCTCTCCTCAGGAACCCCGAAATCATCAATCATGCGCCGTCCCACAACATTTGAAATTACGATCC
>CAZLUT010000019.1:3542-28530 GCA_964562805.1 uncultured bacterium
GCTCATAAAGTGTTTTGAATAATAGCCGTGGCAGGTGGTAATAAAATCGGCGTCAGTATACCGAGTGGCCAAATAACCAACCCAGGCCGGCACACGGCTTCTTGCGTGAACAATATCAATACCGTATTCTTCGATATATTGAACGAGTGTTTTGACGTAGCGGAGTGTTTTAAGCGACTTTTTATGAATAGGCATTTCAATGTGCCGGGCGCCTATCTTCTCGAGCTCTCCCACCAAGGGTCCGCCCGCAGAGATAACGTGCGCTTCGTGCCCCTTAGAGATTAAAACACGGGCCAAATCCACCGTGCCCCGTTCGACACCGCCCACATTTAATTCAGGAACTAACTGTAAAATTTTCATAGGAGCTCCGAAAGTCTTCTTTGCAATTCACCCTGGACAATCGCGTTAAAATTTCCGTGAGGCGTTTTTTGAGTTCCGATTAAAACTTCTTCCAAATCCTCTGCCGTACCTCTATGAATCCAGCTCCGGCTTTGAAGAAATCCGGTAAACCGCCTCTTCTTTCCTTTTAACGGTCTTTTTCCAACCGAGAGACTTACAACGTGCCGTCCACTCTGGAGAGCCTCCGAAATCATCGAAACGCTTTCCTCCGTGATCAGAGCTGTATGGGAAAGACCCAGCATAATTTCCACCGTGTTCGGCTCATCTTCTTCGGTTGGAATCACGAGGAACTTGCACAAAGGATCTCTGTCGCATATTTCTTTAATTAAAGAAATAATTCCTTTGGGGGTACGTCTTGAAGTGGTAACAAAATAAGGTGCGGAATGCGTCGTAGAAAATTTTTGAAGACTATCCATAATATTTTTAAATTTTTCTTTTGAAAATTGATACCCCGGAGCGTTACCTCCCACAAAAAGACTGATTCCCCGTTTCTCGCCAAGCGAGAGCTCGCTTTTTACGGGCTCTGAAAAATGCATCAATGTTTCAGGGCTTGGCCCGCCCAGAGCCAGCTCTGTTGTTACGACATTCTTTTTGTCGGACTTTCCATCGTGCAGGGGCTGAATAACTAAATCCCAAGGATAGCGCCCATAAAACCCGCTCGGTTTCATGATAATAATCGCTTTATTTCCAAATCTTTTCTGTAAAACAATTTGTACCGGCAAGAGTGAGGAGCCCGCTGAAACAATCCAATCAGGATGAAGAACATGTTCTTCGCAGTCTTCCAGCTGCCTCATCGTTTCAGGTGTTAGGAACTTACCCAAAAAAGAAAACGCTTTTTCCTTTTTGATCAGAAGAAAAGGTGCAGCGGCCCAAAGTATTTTTTGATGAAAGGGACTTTTATAACAAATATCTAAAATAAAATCTTCCTTCAAATAAACCCCGGCCGTGTCCCCCACCTTCTTTTTGATGAGGTCCACCAAACCCAAGGATTGTTTCAAGTGCCCGGTCTTTCCGTCACTCAACGCTAAAATATTAAGAGGCCGGGATTCAAGCAGATGATTGATTCGCTGTGCCAAAATCTCTTCGCCCCTAATGAAACTTATTTTTATTTTCAGAATTTTAATGTTGGGGAACTTTCGCCACACCTCTGGTGAACGGACCCAATCTTTTTCGCTGATAACGCAGTCGGAGGAATCTCCCCCGCACTTTTCCATAATTTTTTTGACATCCGAAACTTTAAATGGGTGATGATCTTTGAAGGCGAAGTGTCCGGCGGGTTTTCTTCCCAAGAGATTCACGGCGGTTTCCTCGAAACTTCCGGGAGAACCTAAGCCTGAAATAAGACAGAAAGGCCGGGCATCATTCGTTTTAAGATCTTCCTTGTTTCCTTCGTGGTCATAAAGACCAATCGGTTCGTGCTTAGCCCAGGCAATAGCTGCTTCAGGTTTCACTTCTTTAATTTCATTCTCTATTCGGCCCAAGGCGCTTTCAGTGACCTGATCCGCGTGCGTCAAAACAATAACATCCGCTCTTTTAAGAGCTGAGACAGGCTCTCTAAGCGAACCTGAAGGAATTAGTCTGCCGTTTCCGAAAGGGCTCATCGCGTTCAGACAGACAATATCCAGATTTCGATAAATCGGCCAATGCTGAAAACCATCATCCAGCAAGAAAACATCCGGCTTTGCCTTTTTGAGAAGTTTCTCGCCTTCGGCGACCCGGTTAGGCGAAGCGCCCACTTCAAAATTTTGTGATTGGTATAATTTAACCTCATCACTTCCGACCCCGCGCATTAAAACGGCGGGCGTTTTGCCGTCCTGCTTCAATTTTTCAGCAAGCCAAAGCACCAAAGGAGTCTTACCGGCTCCTCCCCAAGTGATGTTCCCAACGCTGATGACAGGAACCTCAAAATGATGGCGTTTTTTCATGGAGCCGTCATAAAAAGACCGGTGAAATCGAGTTCCAAGCTGATAGCACCAGCTTAAGGGTGTTAGGAGACGTCTCATGAAGTTTTTGCCTTTCCTGCTGAATCAACGAAACGCGTTAGATAATCGGCCGTCCTCCCGCTTGCCCCGGAGAGTTCTTTAATCACCCTTAAAGCATTCTGTCCAAAACTTTGAGCAGCTGCCGGGTTATTTAAAAATTCTTTTACCCCAATAAACAACTCGTCTTCGGAGTGAATCATCCTAACCCCATGGGCATCTTCCAAAACTTTATACACAAAAGCAAAATTAACCACTTGCCGGCCTGAAAGAATAGGCTTCTCATAGAGCGCGGGCTCTATGGGGTTTTGCCCTCCGTGCCCCACGAGACTCCCCCCTACAAAAACAACATCAGCCATCGCGTAAATTTTCTTAAGCTCACCGATAGTATCTACGATTAAAATATCAAATTCGTCTTCCCGGGCTTCCTTACGAGACAGCAGCCTGGTTTTAAAATTAAATTCTTTGGCTAATTTCGCAACACTAGACGCTCTTTCAATATGACGGGGTGCTGAGATTAATATCAAATCCGGATAGGTGCTCCTCAGGCGCGTAAAAACCGTAAAAAGCTTTTGCTCTTCGCCCGGGTGGGTTGAACCCGCGACCCATACTTTTTTAGAGGGCGGCACCCGGTAAAAAGCTTTTAAAGATTCCGCTGATTCCCGAGCCTCTTCCTTCACTGAATCAAATTTCATGTTGCCCAATGTTAAAGCCTTATCCGAACCTGCCCCTAAAAGACGAACGCGCTCAGTGTCTCCATCGGTCTGCATCGCGAAAAAAGAAATTTTTTCTAAAACTTTTGAAATAAAAAAGCGAATCCACTGATACCGCTTGAAAGAACGGGGAGAAAGTCTTCCGTTAACAACAGCTACCGGAATCCCGCGCCGCGCGGCCTCTTCAATAAAATTAGGCCAAATTTCCGTCTCAGCAAGCAGAATAAGATCCGGCTTTACGGATTCCAGAGACTTTTTTACAGGGCCCGTTAAATCAAAAGGAAAGTAAAAGGCGTGAGCGCCCGCGTTTTTCTTCGCGATCCTTTGCCCTGTCGGAGTAACAGTTGAGAGAAAAACTTCAAAATCCTTATTCTTTAAAATTTCGAGGAAAGGCTCGATGGCTTTTACTTCACCAACACTCACCGCGTGAAGCCAAATCCGTATCTTCTCCTTAGGGAATCTTTCAAGGTTCAAATTCCCCCATCGTTCACGCCAAAGCTTCCCAGGATCTTCAGCCTGTTTTAATTTTATTAAAAAAATAGGCAAATACCCTAACGCAAAGAGCGAAAAGATAATATTCGAAAGGAACTGTATCATTTTTTTAAGCTCTAGGGTGTGCTAACTCATAAGCTTCGCGCACTTTTCTCAGGGAAACGTGGGTATAAATCTGAGTCGTCGAAAGATTCTCATGTCCCAGGAGTTCCTGCACACTTCTCAGATCAGCGCCTCGATCCAGGAGATGGGTCGCGAAAGAATGGCGAAACATATGAGGATAAATATCTTTTTGAATTCCTAACTTTTTAACATACTTCAAAATAATCCGTCTCACACTTCGATCGGTAAGGCGGGTCCGGTTCTTATTCATAAATAAAGATTCAATTCCTTCGCCCCGTCCTTTAGGACGCGAATCCAAATAGGCTTTAATGGCCTTGAGGGCCACAGGACCAATCGGCACGATCCGCTCTTTTTTTCTTTTGCCACGAACTTTGATTAAATTATTATCAATATCCACATCATCAATATTAACTCCCACTAATTCACTCACGCGAAGCCCTGAACTATAGAGTAACTCCATAATGGCCTTATCTCTTTTTGATTCCCACTTATCGCCTGCGGGTGCCTCGAGGAGTTTGGCCATTTCTTCTATTTCAAGAAAGGCAGGGAGTCTTTTCTCATGCTTAGGGGTTGCAATGCCAGAGGCCGGATTGGTCTTCACATTTCCTTCCCGAACCATGTGCTTATAAAAAGAACGCAGGCAGGCCAGCTTACGCCCTAAGGTGGAGCGGGAGCATTCCTTATCGCTCAGATACGCTAAGAAACGCCTAATATCGATCGGAGTAACTTCAATCAATTTGATATCTTTCAGGAATTGCTCAAACTCTTTTAGGTCAACCCGGTAATTAATCAGCGTGTGGTTGGAAGCATTCCGCTCGGCTTCCAAATAAAGCATGAAGTTTTGAATCATGTTACTCATCGTCTGTTACGCGTCTCCTTCGACTTCATCTTCCTTCTTATACTCCGGATCCGGAACCGGGTTATTTGATTCGCCCACTAACTTCTCTCCGGGTTTCGGTAGACGGTTTGTAATAAAATCGCATTTAGGAAAAGAAGAGCAGCCGTAAAAAATACTGCCTTTTTTATTTTTCCGCTTAACCAGTTTGCCTTCGCAATTCTCACGGGGACAAGCAATCTTGGTCGTAAGATCCCGTGTATTACGGCAATCAGGAAAGCCTGAACAGGCTAAGAAACGGCCGAACCGGCCATAGCGGATCACCATGGGTTTTCCGCACGTTTCGCAGACTTCATCCGTTTTTTCAAGCTCATGTTTAACGCTTTTCATTGACGTTTTGGCTTTTTCAACCTGTTTAGTGAAAGGACCGTAAAACTCTGAAACGACCTGACCCCAAACCCTTTTACCTTCTTCAATTTCATCCAGATCTTCTTCCAGGGTTGCTGTAAAGCGCGGTTCTAATAATTTGGGGAAAGAAGCAACGAGGAGCTTTGTAACTATTTCCCCCAGACTGGTCGGCATAAAGGCATTATTTTGCCTCTCAACATAATTCCTCAATATGATTACCTGAATCGTGGGAGCATAAGTGCTGGGCCGGCCGATTCCTTTTTCTTCGAGAAGCTTTACAAGACTCGCGTCGTTAAACCGGGCCGGAGGCTTAGTGAAATGCTGCTCGGGTGAAAGAGATTCGAGATCTAAGATCTCGCCCTTCGTAAGCGCGGGGAGTTCTCTTGATCTGGTCTCTTTGGCATTCTTCTCGGCTTCATCACTCTCATCTTCCTCTTTTGGTTCCTGGTAGACCGCTAAGAATCCGGGAAAGAGGGTGCGAGTGCCGGTTGCCTTAAAAATATAATCTTTAGCGCACTCAAAACAAACCGTAGTGCCTTCTTCAATAGCCCCTTTCATTTGGGAAGCTACAAATTTTTTCCAAATCAATTCATAAAGTTTTAATTCTTCGGCGGTCAGGAAAGAACGCATCTCTTCAGGCGTTCTTTTGACCGAAGTGGGGCGGACAGCTTCGTGAGCTTCCTGGGCGGCTTTTTTCGAGCGAAAAACATTTGGTTTTTCAGGCACATAATCGTTTCCAAAATTTTTAGAAATAAACTGCCTGGCTTCCTTTTGAGCGTCCCCTGAGACGTGAACCGAATCCGTACGCATATATGTAATAAGACCCACGGTATCTTCTCCCCCGATATCAACACCTTCATAAAGTCTTTGAGCGATCTGCATGGTGCGGGCTGAGGTGAAGCGAAAACGCTGATAGGCCTCCTGCTGGAGTTTGCTCGTAATATAAGGCGGCTGAGGTTTACGCTGTCTTTTCTTGGATTCCAGAGAGACAACGCTGAATGGCTTCCCTTCAATAATTGTTTTGATCTCGTTTGCCTGGCGCTCGGTCCAGACCTCCGCTTTTTTGCCTTTAACTTTCGAAAGTTCGGCAAAAACAGCTTCTTTTTCCGGAGTCTGCTTGGTGAGCCGCGCTGTGATGGTCCAATATTCTTCGGGGGTGAAATTACGGATTTCTTTTTCGCGGTCAACGATAAGGCGAAGTGCCACGGATTGAACGCGTCCAGCACTCAGGCCTTTGCCAACTTTTTTCCAAAGGAGAGGGCTCAAGCTATATCCGAAAAGCCGGTCTAAAATACGTCTTGCCTGCTGGGAATCTACCAGATCTTGATTAATTTCCCGGGGATGTGAGAAAGCTTTTAAAATAGCTTCCTTAGTGATCTCATTAAAAACAACTCGCAGCACCTTGGCTTTAGATTCTTTTAAAAGATAGGCCAAGTGCCAGCTGATAGCTTCTCCTTCGCGGTCCGGATCTGTCGCTAGATAGATATGGGCTCTGCCTTTGGCATCCTTCTTAAGCTGGGTGACTCTTTTTTTTGCCTTCTGGATAACAATATAGGCGGGTTCAAAACCTTTTTCAGGATCGATTCCAATCTTACTTTTAGGTAAGTCCCGAACATGACCCATTGAGGCTGTCACTTCATAATCTTTACCGAGATATTTATTAATCGTCCTAGCCTTGGCAGGTGACTCAACAATAACTAGTGATGCGGCCTTTTTCTTTGCCATTAACCCCCTCCTACAAATTTTACAATTTCAACAGAGTCCCCGTTTTGAATCGCGGCAGTCTCTAGCTGGTTTTTCTTTAGAATGTTAAGGTTGTGCTCCACCACAACTAGTTCCTTTTTGATCTCAAGGTGCTGCAATAGATCATTAATGGTTTCGATTTTAACAGGAATAGTCCTCTTCTCTCCATTAATAATCAGCTCTATACTCATGGATGAATTCTAGAAAAGCTGCTTAGTTGTGTAAAGTGATTTTTATAGGACTCTTTTAAGGAAGGTGCTACTTGGGAGGATTAAGACCAGGATCTTCTTTGTTTTTTTTGGAGTCGTTAGGCTTTTTTCTGAGAGTCCTCTTCTGATTCTTATTCTCATGCGACGGATGTTTCGAATCTAAAGAAAAGAGAGATTCCAAATGAGCTATTTCGCTATCATTCGTAAGCTCCTTCTCTACCCTGCGGATCAGCCGTCTGAACTCCTTGAGATCAATCCCCAAATTTTCAAGAGCGATCGTTGTCATGAGTCTTGTCAGGAGATTGACCTGAACCTCAAGGTCATGAGTCCTGGCTTCAAGATCATAATAAATCTGCCACACCTTCTCTAAGTGCTGCTTTAAATACTCATGCGACTTCCCTTGCGCCTCAAGGGAGAATCTCAGCCTCTCTTCCAGAAGCTCAATCGCGCTCTTGAAAGCCAAAAACTCCTCACTCTTTTTTTCATTTTTCTTCTTCATATCTCAATTCTAACACATTTCTCATCGCCCTTTTAGGGCTATCAAAAAAATCCAATTAAATTTGACTTTGGGACCCTCAGAATGTTAAACTATTTAATAGTTAAGTTACTTAACTATTAAAATACTTAACAAAAGGCGGTATTTAATGGATACAAAAATCGGAAAGCGAATCAAAGATCTGGACGCGACGATGCGCGAGTTTCAGCTGAAAATCACGCGGGTCATTGCTATGGCTACTGAGCGGGAGAAGATCTCGGTGGCTCAGTTTCGAGTGCTCTTGGCACTTTCAAACCTAGGACCATCCCCCATGAACCGGCTGGCCAAAACACTCAGGGTAACAACCCCGGCCATCACCCATTTTGTCGATAAATTAGAAAAAAATAAGGTCCTAAACCGAGCCGCAAACCCCAAAGACCGCCGAAGTTTTGTGATTCAACTGACTCCTAAGGGTGAGGCTATCTTAAAAGCCACCCAGGGCAAATTAATCAAAATGATTACCGATGTTTTTATCCATTTTTCAGAAGCTGAACAAAACACAGTTTTGACGGTGTATAAAAAAATGATTGAGAAATTCGATGAGGAAATTAAAAATTAGTTTAAAGTTTTTCCTTAAAAAACGCCTTTGGCTTGCAATATTCCTCTGCCTTGCCTTCTCGATGAGTGCCTCGAGTCAAACAAGTGAGATATCCATTCCCCTTTTAAATGAAATTAATGAGATCGAGCACCAGCGCCTCGTAGGTCCCGGTGAAATAATGTTTTTAAAAATAAAACAAATTTCAAAAGCCGCCCTTCTCCAGAATTTTGATATTCAAATGACTCAAATTGATTGGAAGCGGGCCAAGCTCGATGAGATGAAGTCCCGCGGACGTTACGATCTTAATCTCGCAAGCGCCTACACCTTTAATAAGGAAACCGCGGAACAGCCTTCAGCTTTTGCGGGAGTTAAAAACACGGTAAAAGAATTCAAGGCATCTCTTTCAAAAAAGCTCCCGACTGGTACCACCGTAGGTGTTGACTACCAAATGCAATATAATAAAACCGACTCGCCTTTCACCTCTGTTAATCCCAACTTTGACACCAAAACCACCATCACTTTAAGACAAACGCTTCTTCAAAACTTCCTGGGCGTTATTGACCGCACCGAAGTCAATATTGCCCGCCTCCAAGGCAAGCTTCAGGGGGCCGAGACGATGGAAAGAATCGAAGATGAGGTCCTCGCCGTGAGAACCGCTTATTGGGACCTCGCTGTTGCGATTGAAGATTATGAAACCGCTTTGGAATTTCTCAATGTATCAAAGGATCTTCTTAAAATCGGTCAGCGTAAATTTACGATGGGTACTTTAGAGAAGGCGGACTATCTTAATTTAATGAGCCAAACCCGTGTTAGAGTCGAACAGGTTTTGCGCGCTGAAAATAACTTAAGGCTTGCCTCCAACGAATTAGCTTTTCTTTTAGGGATTGATTTTAACCTCGTTTATTTCACGGAAGATACCCTGGTGCCGACTGAGAAGGAACCCAACCTGGAAGACTGTCTCGATACAGCCTTTAAGCAGCGGGATGCTTTTAAATGGGCCGAATTGAATGTAAAGCGCTTTGGCCTTGAAGTAACCCGCACCGGCTTCAAGAGGCTTCCCACGCTGGAAGCTGTCGGCTCGTATAGCGCTAATGGATTGGACCAGAAGCCTAAGAAAGCTTTTGATGAGAGCTTCTCTAAAACTTGGCCCACTTGGTATCTAGGATTTGAATTTAAATACCCTCTCGAAAACCGCGAGGCGCGCGCGGGTTTCCGTCAAGCCAAGCTTGACCGGGAAAGATCCGAAATTGAACTTAAAAAAATTATAGCCCGCATTAATCGTGAAGTGAATGACGCTTACTTGGTTTTGGAATCCAGTCAAAAACAATTGATTCAAACTATAAAAATAGTCGCGCTCGAAAAAGAAAAATATGATGAAGAAGTAAAAATGTTTCAGATCGGCCGGGGCGACTCTCAGCGCCTCACTCAATTCCAAAATGATTGGATTGAAGCCCGGTTTTTTAATGTTAGAACCAAGCGCGATGTCCTGGTAGCAGAAGATTCTCTGCGTAAAGCGCGCGGCACCCTCTTAAAAGATATCGGATTGGCGGATCAAAATAATGGCTAATCCCGTTCGCTTTTCGATCAATAACCGTCTTTTTATCAATTTATTAAGTCTCTTTATTGTTCTCACAGGACTTTTTGCTCTCTTTACGATTAACCGCGCCGCCTTCCCTGTTCTGTCTTTTGACATTGTTCAGGTTTCAACTCTTTATCCGGGCACCACTTCTAAAGAAGTTGAGAAATTAGTCACCATCCCTCTTGAAAAAGAGCTGAACGAGGTTGACGGAATTAAAGAAATGACTTCTGTCTCCAGTGAAAACATTTCCGCGATTTCGATTGAGATTGATCCGGATGAAAAAGATAAGAAAAAAGTAGTTGATGATATTCAGCGGGCCGTTGATCGGGTTAAAGATCTGCCGAAAGACGCAGGGGACCCGGTCGTTGAAGAAATTGAAACAAAAAACGAACCTGTCTTACAAGTTTCTCTTTCAAGTGAGGAACTGCCGGAGTGGAAAGTAAGAGAGTGGGCTCTGATTTTAGAAGACTATCTCTTGGATATTCCGGGGGTCGCAAGCGTTACCCGCTGGGGTGTACGTGACCCTGAGATTTGGGTTGAAGTTGATCCGGCACAGCTCACACCCTACTACTTATCCCTGGAAGAAGTAGTCGATGCCCTTCAGAACCGAAATGTCACCTTAGCGGGCGGTACGATCCAAAAGGGCAATGTTGATTTTACCGTTAGAACGCTCGGTGAATTTGAAACTCCCGAAGAAATAGAAGAGATCGTCATCCGCGCGAATGACCAGGGCAACTGGATTAAGATTAAGGACGTCGCAACAGTCCACTATGCCCTGGAAGAAGCCAGTCAAAGGCTCAAAACCAACGGCCAAGATGCGATGAACTTAATCGTTATCAAAAAAGAATCGGGCGATATCCTGAAAGTTGTTAAAGAAGTTAAATCGGTTATTGAAAATTTTGAAAAGCAGGCTCCCGAAGAACTTAAGGCCGATATTATTGATGACTTTTCCTATTATGTGAATCGCCGCTTAAAAATATTAATCACTAACGGAATTATCGGCGGCTTTTTAATTACGATTCTCCTTTTCGTTTTCTTAAGGGCATCAATTGCAGCGACTACCCTCATTGATCTGTTGATCGTGGGGTGTGCCTCTATTCTTACGGTTTCGGCGATAGGAGTGAACGTTAACCTGGTCTCGATGTTCGGTTTTATTATTGTCCTGGGTATGCTGTGTGATGACGCGATTGTGGTGGCTGAAAATACCTATCGCTACATGGAAAAAGGGCTTCCGCACGAAGAAGCCGCCTTAAAAGGCACCTTGGAAGTCGTGCCGCCAGTTATCGCGAGTGTCGCGACCACTCTTGCCGCTTTTAGTCCCCTTTTCTTTATGGGAGGTATCCTGGGCAAATTTATTGTTCAAATTCCTCTGGTTGTAATCGTAGCCTTAGTCATATCTCTTATTGATGCCTTTTTGATATTGCCCGGTCACTTGTCGCACTGGGTTAAGCCAAAGCCGCCCTCTGCCAAAGAAGAGGCAAAAGAACACTGGTTTGAAATAATCAAAACTCATTACGGGCGTCTTGTTGAAAAAATGCTGAGGCATAAGTATCGGGCCATCAGCATTGTTTTTGCCGTCTTTCTTTTCTCGCTCATTCTCGGCCGCTTTGCTGTTAAATTTGTTCTTTTTAGCCCTGAAGGAATCGAACAATTTTTTATCCGGGTCGAAGCCCCTATCGGCACCACCTTAGATCATACAAAAAAATTAATGGCGCCCCTCGAAGAACTAATCAGCCAATTGCCCGAGAAGGAATTGGAAGATTACGTTACCCTGGTCGGTGTTACTCAGGAAGATCGCCACGATCCTTTTATAAAGCGCGGAAGCCATGTCGGACAAATCCGGGTTTTTCTCACTCCCCCGCAAAACCGGAAGCGGGATGCCAAGGAAATCATTGAGGAGCTGCGCACGAAGTCTGAATCGATCGAAGGTTTTAACCGCATTTATTTTGACCGGGTACAGCCGGGGCCGCCTGTCGGCAAGGCCGTTGTTGTTCGGATCAAGGGAGAAGATTTTGAAACGCTTAATAAGATAGCGGCACTCTATGAAGAAAAACTGAAAACTTATCCCGGTGTTGTTGATATCCGCAATGATTATGAGCCGGGCAAAGAAGAGCTGCGCGTTATTGTGGATGAAGGACTTGCCGCTGAAGCGGGTCTCACTTTAAAAGGTATCGCGCAAGGCGCCCGCAATGCTTTTGAGGGCGGGATTGCGACCACCATTAAAACTACGGATGAAGAAATTGATGTCCGCGTTAAATGGCTCGGTGGAAAATATATGCCGCCCGAGTCACTCGAAGATGTCTTAATCCGCAATAAATTCAACCTCATCGTTCCTTTAAACCGGGTTGCTAAAATCGAAAGAGGTAGAGGGCTTTCTGCCATTAAGCATTTGGATCGTGACCGCTTGATTACCGTAACAGCAGGCGTTGATGATAAGGAAACCACCTCCGTCGAAGTAAACCGCAGGCTTAAAGCAGATTTTAAAAACATTATTAATGAGTTTCCGGGCTATGAAATCAGATACGGAGGCGAACAGGAAGACACGGAAGAATCCATGGCGTCATTCCGTCAGGCATTCATCTACGCTTTCCTTCTCATCTTTTCGATCCTCTGTCTGCAGTTTAAGTCAGTTATTCAGCCCTTTGTCGTGATGACTGCAATCCCCCTCGGTATTACAGGTGTTATCCTCACCTTTTTCATTCATCACACGCCTTTGGGATTCATGTCGATCTTGGGACTCGTGGCACTCTCGGGTGTTGTCGTGAACAACTCGCTCATCATGCTTACCTTCATCAATAAATTAAAACGTGAAGGAAAAACGATAAATGAAGCGATCGTGGGAGGTTGTAAGTTAAGGCTGCGCGCCATCTTGATTACAACCTTAACGACTGCGGCCGGCACAATGCCCTTGGCTTATGGCCTCGGTGGTAATGATCCTTTTATTAAGCCGATGGCTCTTGCGTTTTGTTGGGGTTTGCTTTTTGCCACACCGCTTACGCTGCTTGTTGTTCCCTGCTTTTATTCAGTTGCGGAGGATTTGAAGGTAAAAGCGTGGGGGGTGATAAATATCGTGCGCGCCAAAGCAAAAGGTCTTCTCCCCTCTTAGATTAAGAGGGGCTGGGGGAGTTAACTACTTACCACACCCCAGGTATGTCTTCCTGCTCAGACAGTCCTCGTAACGGCAAGTTTTTATTAAAAAATTAAAGAAACTTGCCTACTGTGAATCTCGCAGTTAAGACACACCGGGGATATGTTTATTCAATAAATACACCGGATACAATTGTGGATAAATCTACAGGGCGAGCTCTAAAATAGGGGTTTAGTTTCTAGTGGCGCCTTACCATTCCTGTGAGATAATATATTCTAAGAGGTAAGCCTATGCTAGTTTTTATCGATGAATCTGGGGATCCGGGATTGAAAATTGAAAAAGGTGCTAGTCGATATTTCATTGTCGCCTTAATAGTTTTTGAAGACTACGACGAGGCTACTGATTGTGATAAACGAATAGATTTGCTTTCAAAAGAGATCGGCCGTAAAGAAGGTGCAGAATTTCATTTTAAGAACGATTCCGATAAAGTAAGACGAGCTTTTTTACAAGCCGTTGCTCCTTACAATTTTTTTTATTACGGAGTAGTAATAAATAAGGGCCCTGACAAACTTTATGGAGAGGGTTTTTCTCACAAGCAATCATTTTATAAATATACCTGCAGCCTTTTATTTCAGAACGCAAAAGACCGTCTTGAAAATGCAATAGTTGTTATTGATGGAAGCGGTAGCTTGGATTTTAGAAGACAATTAGCAGCTTATTTGAGAAAAAAAACAAACACTACATCGGTGAGGCATATTAAAAAAGTGAAAATTCAGCGATCAACAAGCAATAGATTGCTCCAATTGGCTGATTATATTGCAGGTGTAATCAATAGGACGGTTCAAGGTAAAAAATACGCATCAGAATACCACCGCCTCATATCTCATAGGGAAATATTTGTCCAAACCTGGCCTAAATAGTGAAGCCTGCTCCTATCCTCTTTCGAGGAACGCGGCGATAAACGCCACATTTCAGAACAGGCTTATTTCCACTGAAATACTACCACATTAGTCTCATATATATCAAATCGACAATTAAAAAATCTTTCTTTAACCATAAATATAGAAAGTAGGCGTCTTGCTAATTAAAACTTATGTATAGGGATACTATCAATATAGTCCTGTTTAACTTCGCTTTTTGACATCACTTTGTTTGGGGTTACCTTAAATCCTTTTGTTTCAATTATAGGCTTAGTAGTTTCTCTGTTATTTGACAACAAAATCCACTTCTTTTCCAACAATACATCACCTTTATGAGGCCATTCGTATGAATAAGAAAATCTATCTAACCCCAAAGCTTCTTCCAGGCTATTAGCACCTTCGCTAATAGGCAACATTCTAAATTCTCTTATTTTTTGGAGTATAGCTTCCTTATCGTTATTACCAATTGGTTCAAAAAGTATTTTATAAGAAAATTTTTCGACTCTAGATATATTTTCGATATCAATTTCAACATTATTTGCAGAATATTTTTCCTGATGCCCAATAACTTGCTTTAAAACTGTTCTTCTATCAACAGCATCTGAAAAATCGTGAATATTTAAAACTTTTCCTAAAATGGGTAGCGTAATTCTAATACCGGATACAGGTTTTTTCTTTTTTGAAATATTTATTAACACTTCCCCTTCTTTTATTTTTTTAGCTGTGACTATAACTTTTGGATCGCTATTTTTTTGATCAATAACATCAATAATATGAGAAGTGAAGACAGCAAAAAAAGCTATTATTACAGCAGATACATATATGTACTTTGGGCCTGAGTACTTTATTTGTATATGAACAATAATTATTGCCAATAAGGTATTTAAAATTAGTTTTAACCAAATCATGTTTTTTCCTATGTAAAACAGGCGTCCTGCGAAAGGGTGCCTATTTATTTACTTTTTTATTTACTTAAAATAAAAGTTGCAAAGCCATACAAAAAAAATCCAACACCAAAAAGAAAGGAAATAAAATAAAACCAAAAAATATTGGTGGCCATTTTCCCCCAATTCGATTCTTGATAATCGATTGTCTTTATTTTTTTATCAAACCACAACTCATAATGTCTCATATTGCAAAAATAAGCTATAACTTGGCCAAGCAACGAAAGAGTTAAGATTAACAAAGCTACTAATAAACTTTTTGAAATTTGATACGCTTTATCTAAAGATAACGTATAAATAGCCCCCAAACATACTAATGTAAGAGTTATAGTAAGGCTTTTTAATTGTGAAACGCGTAATTCATACGCAGTCCGATTCTGATTATATTCTTCGCTCGGACTCATGCTTATCGTCGCTTAGCTCGTCTCTTAAATCTAGGTGGCCTGGGACATGGCCTTCGCTTTTTCTTAGATGCTTTTTTTTTAACGTTTTTCATATAAAGTAGGCGTCCTACCCTAGGGCAGTCTATTAGTTAATTACTATCAATATACTGGTATTTTAGCGGAAAGAGGGGGTTTTGGGGAGAGAAATGAGATAAAGACAGTCTCGTTTTCTATTCATATTGTTTTATTTTACTGAGAAGGGCGGTCATTTTGAAAGGCTTCATGAGGAAACTCACATTTCCGGGAAATTTGGTATTCTTGAAAAGGTGAAAATCGGTATCCGCGGTCATAAAAATGATCGGAACCTTAGCAAGGCCCTGCTCCTCTCGAATTCTCCTAAAAACTTCATGACCACCAATATCCGGCATTTTAATATCTAAGAGAATAAGATTGGGCTTGCTCTCTTTGGCAATTGCAATAGCCATTTCTCCATTTGTCGCTATAAGGATTTCATAACCATTTTTTCTTAAAAAGAACGATGCGAGCTTTAAAATATCCGGTTCATTATCTACGATTAAAAGTCTGTTAATCAAATGTCCCCTCCCTTTTTTTCTGGGGCTCACTTATTATTTATAGGCACCGTTTCTAATACATATAAAACAGGCGGGGTGGGGACGGGTGTTCTTGTTATTTTTCATGCTGGGATTTTAGCGGAAAAGGAGAATTACTAAAACAAATATGGAAGTTATAAGCTTAAAATTTTTTGGGCGGCGGAGAGAATGTCTGAACAAACAATGCAATCCTCTGAAAGCTCAGCTCTGTGTTTCCGGCCGTGGCCGGTCAAAATATAAATCCCTGACGAGCCGGCATTCTTTGCAAAATCCACATCATGAGGATGATCTCCTATTACAAAAGAACGCTTAAGGTCGATATTGTGCTCCTCCCGGGCTTGGTATAAAAAATACGGCTTAGGCTTCTTGCAAGAACACTCTTCTTCTGTCGTATGAGGACAGGTATAGATATCTTTGATCTCGATGCCTTCTTTTTGAAGCCAGTCTCTAACAAAATCATTTACCTTCTCGGCCTCATGTAAAGCCAAAGAGCCCTTCCCTACGCCTGATTGGTTAGTCACTATAAAAAATACAAAATGGGGGGCTAACAAATGGAGAGCTTCTAAAGTATTCGGATAAAAAACGACTTGCTCGGGATCTCGTAAGTCTCCCCTGTCTTCGATTAAAGTTCCGTCACGATCTAAAAAAATAGCAGGTTGCACTGAATAAAAACCTTTCTAAAAATTGCTTGATTATCTCAGTGAAAAAAACAGGCGTCCCCTACTCAGGGGCAGCCTATTAATTTACACCTAGTTATTTTTTTCTTTTAAGAGGCAGCATTTTTTGTATTTTTTCCCGCTGCCACAGGGGCAAGACTCGTTGCGCCCCGGCTTGGCCTCGACCTGATGCGGTTCGAGTTTTTCTGGAGCCGCTCCCCTTCCCGATGCTTTAGAGCCCTGAGGTGTGTTTCTATGCTCTTTGTCGGCGTGAGGGTGTTTGGTGGTGTGGTCTTTTTGAATACGGCCGTGCCGTTGTTCTTTCTGGCGATTATTTTGTTGTTTCATTTCCCATCACCCCCTGCTGTTCATATGAAACAGGCGTCCCCGCCAGAGCCTGCGCGCCTTCGACGTGGCGGGCAAGCTTGAGCGGGCACCCTTCCTTACTTTCCGATGCGGTTTTCGATCTCGGCGACAAGTTCGCGGAAAAGGATTGGTTTTGCAAATACAGGATGTTCCGAAGCGTTTGATTCTTCCGGATCGTTATGGGACTTCAGACCTGTTAGAAAAAAAATGGGAATTCTTTCTGTTTCGGGGTCCTCACTCAAATCAGCGCTTACCTCTCCTCCGTCTTTTCCCGACATCATGATGTCCAAAATTATCAGGTCGGGTCTTTCCGCTCTAGCCGTCTTCAATCCATCTGTTCCGTTGGAAGCTGTAAGGGTATCGTAACCTCTTAGCTTTAGGTTCTGTTCCAACGCTTTCACGATGGCCGGATCATCATCTACAACAAGTATTCTTTTCTTATTCATAGTCCACGTCCTGGTTAAAGGTACCCGCACGCCTCAAGCGGGCAAGCTATTTTATTAAACTACAAATCCAAAAAAACCAAACAGGAGGCCGATGAGGATCACTACGATGCCCCAAATTGTCGTATTTGTGTACCAATTTTTAAAAGCTGTCAGGAATCGCGGAGCTGCGATGAGTAGCATTCCTTTTAGGAGCGCCATCCAACCGATCACGGTGATAAGTACACGCCAGTCTCTAACCCAAATATTGTGATACTCGATCAAAATCACGCCGAAGACAATAGTGACAACCCCTGTAAGATAAGTCAGGCCTGCTGAATTTTCGAAGTCTTCAATTATTTTTTTTAATGAAAGTTTTCCGCTCAACACTCCAAGACCAACAGAAATGTAAATAAGAGCCAGGATCTTTGCTACCAAAATTGATAATCCCATTTTTTTCTTCTCCCCTTTTTTTCAACCGCGATTTCAAAACCGCCACGTGTCCCCTTTGCACCCGGTGCAAAAGGGACACCTCATTTTAACTCAAAACCCACCCGTTGCAGAACAAAAATGACACGAATGCTGTAGATAATATTATCCCGCCCGAAGGGTGGCGCCAAACTGCCCACGTGTCCCCTTTGCACCGGGTGCAAAGGGGACACCTGGAGATAACGTTGAAGGTGGTCTAATTTTAAATTTTACTCCGATTGATGAGGCGGTTGAGGAGGTAGCAGAGAAAGAAAAAGACGAGGGCGAAGGCTTCGAGGACCAAAAGGTAATAAGGCCAGGGGCCAAAATAGTCCAGGAGGCTTGGATGCGAGGGTTTTGCCATCAAGTAACCAAAATTCGCACTGAGGGAATAATTAACAATGACTATGATCCCGGCATAAATATTGGTCGCGATAAATCCTCTCACGACCGACATGGGCTGGAGATTTACATACCCTGCCACCATCAGAAAAAAAGCCAAAAGAACATTGCCGCAATGAATAGTGAAAAATAAGAAAAATCCCAGACTCGGAAATCCGTGAAAAAGATCGGGCGTTATAACTGCCTGCGAGCTTCCAGCAAATCCCCAAAAGACAGCGATCTCTCCGACGTACCGATTCTGCGGCCGCACGAGAGCCCAGACAACAAAAATTAAAGCAAGGTCGCATAAATCAAGGGGTGGCGCGATATATCCGCGACCATAATTATATCCCCACGTAAACAGTCCCAAAAAAGCGAGGATTCCTGCCAAGGTGCAACGGACGGGCCGTTCCCTCTTCATACGGCGCAGTTCCGTTTTGTTCCGAAGTAAAAAATACCCTATCGTAAAAGTGAGCGCTAAGACAAACATGTGAGATATATCGAACTGCTGAAAAGATGGAACGTTCATGCTCTATTATAAAACATTTTGGACTTGTCTGTGTTTTGTTTGTGGTTTGTGTTTTGTGTTTTTTAAGCAGCGACAGCAACGACTTGCTGGGCGTAGAAATCTTGGATAAGGCTATTGAGGAATTCAGAGACCGCTACAAAGAAACCATTTTTCTTCTCCAAGCCATATCTTTTTGCAAAGGCATCTTTGTCCTCCGCTTGAGATAATAGAAGCGCTACAGCAAGAAGGCCTTTAGAGTCATTTTGATATCTAAAGAAGGTGGTCTTATCTTTAACGGTAGCTAGGTCTTCCATCACCTTTTCATCTATCTTCGAAAGTTGGATATTATTATCAAGTTTTGGCACTAGGTTAAGCGAGGCTTCGGCATCATCGCTTGTAATAAATATATTTTCACCTCGTTTTTCATACGATTTTGCTCCATAAATAACTATTTTTAGCTCTTTAGGATTAAGGACGGCTAATCCAAAAAGTTCTTCCCTTTGATCTTGAGATAGAGCTTCGTAATCCTCATAACTTATAAAGACATTAACGGGTTTGGTGAGGTTGGTGAGGGTTTCATAAATTTTGTCATATTTTTCTTCCCTCCCCAAACTTTTACCCTCTACCAAAATCAAATCCCCTTCGGGCGTAATCTGACGCGTTAAAGTCCGCTCTCCATAAGTCTGAACTGGTCCCGATAAAGGAATTCTGTGAGGCAGCTTATCAACCAAATAAGTCCCTTCAGAATCCGCCAACACAAGCTCCATACCTATCCTTTTCCAAAGACTGTGTTGAGGAGCTTTCTTTTCATAGTCATCATAAGCCAGAAGTAAATGCCCGCCTTCTTTAAGAGTAATACCCTGAGCTCTCAAAATATCAATTTCGCTATTCTCAAACCATCGCAATAAATTGGCAATGCGAATTAAGTTATATTTTTCTGTCGATAATGGATAAAACACATCGGCTTGCTCCACGATAAGTTTTCCAGGATATTCCCGCATAAACACATCAACTTGAGGATTTGTCACAAAAAATGGCACACCCCCCTCGGACTTGTAAAGATGCTCAAATCTCTCTCTCATAGGATGTTTACGAAGTCCGGCCCGAGTGAAACCTTCGTCTTTTTCGTAAATACCAATACATCCATGCTCGTCGCTGAAAAGAGCATAATGATATCCATCTCGAACGATGCTGTATCGGTTCGAAACGTCTGAGCTGATAACACGAGCGTTTGTATTAAGCAATTTCTGCGCTAGATCTTTACTCGTAATACTGCTGCTTGCACCAACATCCCCGATGACAAACTCCTCTTCTGGCGGAGCTTCTCGAGCAAGCGCTAGAATAGTAGGCTCGGTGTAGGCCAACCGTCCACTGCGTGTCGAATTATTAGCCGAGGATATATAGGCGACGCTTTGCATATAGATACTTCGCTCCAAAGACTCATGAAACACTGCGCTGTTCGTATATTGCCATAAAGATTTCAAGATTGGCACCAAGGCCTTTTCACCTTGAAAACCAGCGTACATGCTGTCGCGGTCTCGAAACCACTGTTCATCAAGCATTTCTTTTCGATAAGGTTCACCATCTTGATCAAACCATTCAATAATCGGTGTCCCTAGATTATTAAGATGAGCTACGATTACTGAACCAGTAAAATTTCTCATAAGAATCAAAGTTCGGTTATCAGGATAAGAAACTCCTGTAACGGAAGGATAGTCGGCAAGCGCCTCCGAGACCTTCACACGCTTCGGTTGTTTGTCTTCGTAGTAAATCGTTGCCAATTCTCGATCCTGATCGTCCAATATTCGCATAGTATGCGTTTGACGATCTTCCTCGGAATGTGCATTAATAAATTTTAGCTCCTCGCCCAAACTTCTTGCAGATGTATCAGTGCCGCCAATCCTCAATCTTCGTCCCGCGATACTTACAGGCCGGCCTGCAATACTTATTCCCGACTCTGGGTCAGATTCGGCTATGGTCAATTCTCGTCCAGCGATATTTACAGGTTGCCCAGCAATAGTTATTCTCGGTCGCGAAACAGGAACGCCATCATCCTTTGCTTGGGTAGTTTCCGCTCCCGCATCCCCCAAACTCGCGGCTGTAGCTTGAAAAATCTCATCCTCTGGCTTTTCGCCCTTAGCTTTGCGTTTTAAGCTTTTGGTTCTTTCGTGTTGCGCTTGGATAAACTTTTTATATTCATCGATTTGTTTGAGCGCGGTCCTAATTACCTCTTGCTTTTCTGCTTTATTACGAGCGAGCAGGAATTTTTCTTGTAATGTCCTCACTATGGAATAAAACTGCTCATAAGAACCATATTGCTCAAAAAGATTCGCTTTATTACCAGTTTTTGATTTGAGTCTAAAAAGACTGAGAATCTTTTTTCTAAAGGTTTTTGGATTCTTGATCCCATATAAAACAGGTAAGAAATCTTTTACATCTTTTTCATTTTTCAAATACCCAATGACGGAAAAGATAGAAAGAAAATCTATTCCATAAGAAACATCATTGCCAAAACGAAGAATTGCCCGTTTACTCATCGGATTCTTTTTAAAGAAATTAAGATCAAAGACCTTTGTCGATTGGTAATCATATCCTACAGAAAGAAATCTACCGTCAGGTGAGAATTCTGCCGCTGAAACATCGGCTCCTATTGGAATTTCAAGATCTTCTTTCGTAGTAAGATCGAAAATCTTGGCCGTATCATCAGCATATTTTACAAAAAGCAATTTGTTGTCATGTGAAAATTTTACGTCGTTAATATCGGATCCTATAAAAGACCCGAGATCTTCTTTTGTCTTAAGATCAAAAACTTTACCTTTTGTGTCAGTATATGTTACAAAAAGCAGTCTGCCATCAGGTGAGAAGTGTGCATCTGAAATATAATCCCCTGTAGGAATTTCAAGGTCTTTTTTTGTTTTGAGATCAAAGGCTTTGTTTGTATCGTCAGTAAATCTTACAAAAAGCACTCTGCCATCGGGCGAAAAGCTGACACCCGAAACGTAGAGCCCCAAGAGGGGCGTGAGATCTTTTTTGGTTCTAAGATTAAAAACTCTGCCTGTCTCCTCACTATACATCACATAAAGCAGCTTGCCATCAGGCGAAAATTTTACCTCGTCAGCGAAGGACCCTATGTAAGGTCTGAGATATGCAAGATCTTTCTTTGTCTTAAGATCAAAGACCTTTTTCCCCCGATAATCATCTACAGAAAGAAACCTGCCGTCTGGTGAGAATTCTACGTCAAAAATTCCGTCTCCTACTGGAATTTTAAGATCTTTTTCCGTAGCGAGATCTAAGATCTGAACTGTATCATCAATGTATTTTACAAAAAGCACCCTGTTATCAGGTGAACGTTTTACCTCGTGAACATCGGGCCCCGCGAAAGATCCAAGATCTTTTTTCGCTTTAAGATCAAAAACTTTCTTTCTTGTGTCGCCATACATTACAGAAAGAAACCTGCCATCAGGCGAGAAGTCTACATGCCGAACGTCTGATCCCACGAGAGACTTAAAATCTTTTTTTGTCTTAAGATCAAAGATTTTGCTTGTGTTATCAGTAAAATTTACAAAAAGCACTTTGCCATCAGGTGAAAAAATAATTTCTTCTATATCTTTCTCGATACCGACAATATTTAGTGATTTTAAAGCCCTAACCAATTTATCTTCCCTCCCCAAACTTTTACCCGCCGACTCTTCTATGGCGGGCGCGCCTTCTGCGGGAATCTCAAAAATTGTGTCTTTGTATTTTTTGTAAAATTCTTCAGCTCCCTGGCTCAACTGGATCTCGCCTGTCCCAAGCAATTCCTCCAAGTCCTCTTCGGAAACCCAGCGCCCTCTTTCAACCTCCCTCGGGTCCGGAGTGGTTACCCCATCAAAACGCGCCATAAAGACTTTGTAGTGGTGTGTCTCAGTAAAGGGTTTTTCGTTTTTAACACCGGTATAGGTTTGATTCTTCTGATAATCAATCTCGCGCGCCAGAAAAGTCTTTTCGAGATCGGTTGTACGGAGATCTCTTTCAAACTGGCCCGGAGGAGAAACCTTAAAACTGATTCCTTTTCTCCGATTAGCAGCCTCCTCCACCATCTCGATAGCTGTGGTATCGTAATCATGCCCTGTCTTAACATGTCCACCGACTGCCAAATCCCAAAGGCCAGCATTCTCATGCATTAGGGGTTTTCCGGTTTTGTCATGAGGGGGCGGCCTTTGGTGAATCCACAGCTGATTTTGGCCGTTCTTGATAAAAAAGAACGCGTGGCGGTGTACAAGACCCCGTTTTTCGCTTTCTTTTTTACTTACGATACCAATCTTATTGTCGTCCTCATCATAATAATCCAAAACTTCAAAATCTCGGTCTCTACCCTCAATCACCGCTTGATAGATTTCTTTAACACTCTCGTACTTCTCGCCAAAGAGTCGCTGGCCACCCCCTTTCTTCAGCTCCTCAAGAATCTGAGGTATTTTTTCTTGAAAACCATCTTCACCGTAATTTTCGACATAAAAATCCCGGATAAAAGAGAAGCCATAACGAAAAAGATGTTGGGTGTTCTCCTTATTGAGATGGGCGATTTCAACCAAGTCGGGCCAATGTTTCTTAAAATTTTCTGCGCCCAACACTCCGTGAACAGCTAAAAGCCCATATTCTTGAGCATCATAATTATCAAGCGTAATTAGACTATTGGTTATGGTTCTAAAATCTTCAGCGGAAGAAATAAGATCTTCGACAAGAGGAAAAAGTTCATTAAATACAGGATAGGTATCATAATTTTCCCTAAGGATCCTGGCAAAGTCGTCTCCAATATCATTCAAAGCTACTCCTGACTGAATAATTTTTTTGATCGCGGGAAAACCAAATTGAAACAACTCCCACGCTTCTTTGGGGTTTGCTTTTGCAATTCTGATAAAATCTGCCCAGTAAGACTTCAATTCTTCCTCGCTATATCCTTCCTTCAAACCTGGAAAACCAACGCTAAATAAAAGATAAGCATCCATCCCGTCATCAATTACTTTGGCCAGCTCAACGATATCGTTCCAATATATCTCGCGTTCTTTAGGGGTGAACGAATCCCTAAACTCAAGAAAACCAATCTCAAATATGTTGGAACCTTCTTCAGACTGTGCTTTCCCAATTTCAATAATACCAGGCCAAAGCATTTGAAGCTCCTTGGAGGTAAAAATTTCCTTCAACTTAGGAAAGCTTTGTCCAAACAATCCCGATGCCTGCCATCCAGATATTTTCGCAAGCTCCACCATATCAGGCCAATACCGCTCAAGCTCTTCGGGAGTGAAAGCCTTCTTTAAATCACGGAGGCTATAAAAGAAGAATGAGCGGGCGTCCACCCCTTTCATTCCGGCAAGATCTATAAAGTCGTTGGTAATTCCAAATTGAGTAAGAATATCCTGAGTTTCTTGAGGTAATTCTTCCCAAGAAACTCCTACTATTTTCTCTAACTTCTCAGCATAGTCCTCCTTTACCCCCAAACTTTTACCCGCCGATTTCTCTGTGGCGGACTTATCGGCAGCTTTACTCTCTAAATCCGGAAATGCTTTTTGGAGAATCATTCTTAACTGATCAAATGTTTCTTCTACCACAGGGAGCGGAAGATCAGCTAATAGGGAAAGTGACTCGTGATCAATGCTTTCCGGGTTATCTTCCAATATATCCAGAAGTTGATTAGCTATTTCCATTTGCCCCTCCGGAAGAGAATTAACAGCCTCGTTTATTTTTAGTCCGACTTCTCTTTTAACAGCTTCTTCCTTAGGAGTCTTAAAGGGGCGCCCAGCCACCCTTACACTCCTGCCCGCCATAATGATCCACTGAGCTGTCAATCCAAGATCCAGTAAGAAATTTCTAGGGATTCGTCTCACTCGATTAGGGTGGTCTTTCAAACCGGGAACCCGGTTCAAGTCATCTCGAACCATCTGGGCAGGGATACTTGTTAATTCTGAGAGTTCCTGTGCGGTGAGAGGCTCCCGGTCGAGAAACGCTTTAAGAGCTGCCCGATCACCCTCCTTCCTTTTTTGGGGTCTTCGCTTTCGCTCTTTGACTATATTACGGTGGCCTTTTAGGTTAGGGGCAAGATACAAATCATTCTGGACTGTCTCATAGGGGCTGCCTGTTAATTCTGAGAGTTGTTGTGCTGTAAGAGGTTCTTGGTCGAGAAGCGCTTTAAGAGCTTTCCGATCACTTGTTATTTTTTCCTGAGATCTTCTTTTATGCTTTTTGACCGGCCTAACTACTAGATTACGGTGGTTTTTTAGCTTGGGGACTAAGTACAAATCATTATCAACTGTTTTAGGAGGAATGCCTGTTAATTCTGAGAGTTCCTTCGCCGTAAAAGGCTCTTGGTCAAGAAGCGCTTTAAGAGCTGCTCGGTCAGCAAGCACCTTCTCCTCGGCTCTTCGTTCTTTTGTCTTCTTCCCCAAACTCTGCCCGACCTGTTCTTCAGAGCGCTTTGCCTCGGGGAAATAAACTGAAAATGTAACGGTAGGATCCTGATTATCAGGATCTACTGCATAAGAAATCTGATCCGCATCATAATCTGAATTCACAATTGCCCAAACCCTCTTCAGCCCAAGACCAGCGCCTCCTGTCAGATCAGAGCGCCGCATACCAATCTGGCTCAAATTTCTATCTCTTTTTAATGTTAATCCCCTTATATGAAAAAGAAGTCTCTCATTAGAAAATTCCTCGA